>WTIF01000079.1 GCA_011522845.1 Deltaproteobacteria bacterium | reverse complement strand
GGAGTAGAGAATGGATGAAATAAAGGACAGGCAAGAGTTGCTGTTGGAGATTGAACAACTCAAGCTGGATAATGCCCGTCTAGGGCAGAGAATGGACAAAATGCGAAAGTGGAACAACTCGCTTTTGCAAAAAAATTGGCAGGAATCTGAAGATCAGACCTTACTGGAATTTTCTGAGCAAGACAGCGAAACCCCCAATCCACAGGAGCTGCTGCAGGAACTTAGAATTCATCAGGAAGAGTTGCGCGTACAGAACGAAGAACTGCTGGAAATTCGCTATTCCTTGGAAGAATCCCGTTCACGTTACCAAGCCCTCTTTCGTAATTCACCTCTCCCATGCCTCGTTCTCAACGAGTCATCACGAATTCTGGAGTTGAACCACCAAGCTGCGAACCTGCTTGCACAAGCAAACCCAGATTTACATCCTGAAAGGATGCCGATGTCGCTTTTCCTGCATCGGTATTCTCAAGAAAACTTTCGGCGCTTCTTTGAGCGGGTACTTCGAAATTCCGAAGCTCAACGAGAAGAATGGAAGTTGCGCGATGAGCAAATTGTTGTTGCTCACGGCTTTGCCCTTGCTCCTACAGAAGACGGTAGAATTGAAGGCTGTCAGGTCGTGCTTGAAAATGTGACGCTGCAGCGTCAGGAGGAACTCCAGAAACTCCAGGAACGTGAGTATCGATTGTTACAGGCTCAACAACTGGCACGGTTGGGTGATTGGCAATGGGAAGAAGGGCAAATCTTCTGCTCACCTCATCTCTTCACACTTCTGAATATTCATCCCTCAACGAGTCCAACGAATTTTTTTCAGGCTTACTTGGACCGCGTGCCAGAAAATGACCAGGAAACGGTTCGTAGTCAATGGCAACAGGCGATCGAAAAGGGTAAGCCATTTACTTTGAACCATTGCTATCTTCTGCCCGGTGGAGATCGCTTACAATTACGAGTTCAGGGTAGCCCAGTTCAACGTGTAGGGACTCAACGCTACCTGGGATTCGTTCAAGTGATTGAATCTGAAGAAACAAAAGCAGCCAACTAAGACGTCTTTAAAAACTCAAATTTGAGTACCATCTCAACTTTTTGAATTTGAATTTCCTCTTCCGACTCTGGAATTTTTTCTGCAAGCAAAACCTTTAACTTTCCTACTCACTCCAAAGAAACTTCCACCCGATATACAAAAGAGCATTGATGCAAGTTCCTCTTCTTGATTTACGCCCTCAGCATGAAGGCTTACGGGATGAAATAATCGCTGCTGTCACGGATGTGATTGACTCAACTCGCTACATCATGGGGCCGGAGTTAGAGCGGTTTGAAGAAGCGGTAGCTGAATACAGCGGCTGCAAATATGCTCTGGGGGTCTCTTCAGGAACAGACGCTTTGCTGCTTGCCCTGATGTCGCTCAATATTGGTCCAGGAGATAAAGTACTGGTTCCAGATTTTTCTTTTTTTGCGACGGCGGGTGTCGTGTCACGTCTGAATGCAGAGCCTGTTTTTCTGGAAATTGATCCTACAACCTTCAATCTCTGCCCAAAATCTTTAGAAGAGAGGTTAGAGAGTTACACCGAAGAGGAACTGGCTCAGGTGAAGGCAGTGATCCCCGTTCATCTCTTTGGGCAGTGTGCGGATATGCAGGCCATTCTTGACGTTGCGCAGCGATTTGGAATCGCTGTAGTCGAAGATGCGGCCCAGGCCATTGGAGCAGAGTATCGATTGAATGGTGAAGCTCGAAGAGCAGGGTCTATGTGTAACGTGGGTTGCATGTCCTTCTTCCCATCCAAAAACCTTGGGGGAGTTGGGGACGGTGGGATGGTAACCACGAACGATGCTGAATTGCACCATCAGCTTCACATCAAGCGTGTCCATGGCGCAGAGCCGAAATACTATCACAAGGTGATCGGTGGAAATTTCAGAATGGATCCGATTCAGGCCTGTGTACTGCGTATCAAGCTACAACGCCTCGAAGTCTGGCATGAGCAACGTCGTCAAAATGCTTCGCAATACAATCAGTTGCTAAGTGAGGCTCAATTGGAAGAAGTTGTTTGTCCTGCTGCTGTCTATCAGGATGACAATCTGCTCAATCACCACATTTACAACCAGTACACGGTGCGTGTGCAGCGGAGGGAAGAACTCAGAAAGTTTCTTCAGGAAAGAGGAGTAGCCACCGAAATTTACTATCCAGTACCTTTCCATCGACAGGAGTGTTTTGCAGATCTTGGCTATCGTCCTGGAAGCCTGCCAGAATCTGACAGAGCTGCACGAGAAGTGCTCGCCCTGCCGATTTATCCAGGGTTAACCGCGGAAATGCAGGAATATGTAGTGGAGAACGTAACTGAATTCTATCGGAGCTAATTCAGGCCTGATAGTTCTTGCAGATGGCTTGGGCTTCTTCACAATTGGTCATCACTTGCCTGATGGCTACTAAATCTTTCATTAATCTGGATTGCATCAATTCTATCTGCTCACGCACTCTTTCTGGGGCAGGGCTTCCAAGATGATCCCGCTGGGTTAGAACCGACAGTGGGCTTTGCAGCGCAGCAAAGTCCTCATCAGAGAAAGTAATCCTCAAATTATCATCATCCAGAGCAGATTGAAGCGCTTCTTTTGTGATGGATTCACTGGGTGAAGAGAGTCTGACAGCCTTGGCGAGCAGGTGGTAGCACTTTCGGAACGGGATTCCATGATTTCTCGAGAGAGAGTCAGCTAGATCGACGGAGTTCATGAATCCCTCATTGCAGCGGTTCCGCATTACCTCTTTACGAACTTCCAATTCAGACATCACTCCAGAGAGAATGTTGGGGGCCGGCTCACATTCTCTGATCACGTCCATCACGAGATACTTACAAACCTGGCTATCTCGATTGTACCCACTGACCATCCCCTTGGAGACTCCCAACAACGATTGAAGAAGCCCGTGAGCAAGTGCTGTCTTCCCCTTGATGACTTCGGCAAAATCAGGGTTTTTCTTCTGTGGCATGATGGAAGAACCTGTTACAAATGCGTCGGGCAAACTTAACATTCCAACATAAGAATGACTCAGGAAGATCAGGTCTTGGGCGAGGAGACTGAGATGATTCATCATCACCGAGTAACCCTGGGCAACCTGACCCTCCAATTCACCACGAGCGCTGATACAGTCGAGTGTGTTGAGTTCTGGCTCAGAGAAAGCTAACAATTCAGTAGTGCGTTTTCGATTTGGACACCAAGAGGTACCAAAGGAAGCAGCCGCCCCCAATGGGTTCCGATTGATTGGAACGAGTAGGAATTTGACTCTTTCCAGATCTCGCAACAGCGCTTGGGCATGAGAACAGAGCCAGTGCCCCCATGAAGTCAGCATCCCAGGTTGGTAATGTGTTAGTCCCGGCATAACTGTTTCAGTATGCTCTGCAGCCTGAGTCAAAAGTGTTCTGATCAATATTTCTAGACTTTTTGACTGTCTAAGGAGTGCATCACGAAGAAAAAGTCTCGTGTCGCATGCTGCCTGATCATTGCGGCTCCTTCCGATATGCATCCACCCACCGACCTCTTCTCCTTGCTGCTTGGTCACGAATGCTTCTACGTTGATATGTACATCTTCAAGTTTTGGATTTAACTCAAAGTCCCCGTTCAGAAAACTCTCCTCCAGTTGACTAAGTCCTCTGAGAATTTTTGTTAGAACGCCCTTGGGCAGCACTCCTTCTTCATACCACATGATCGCATGGGCTCGATTGGTCCACAGATCGTAAGGTAGCAAAGCCATATCTGCCATTGGCAGCGGCTGAACATCACGGCCAGCACAAAACAGCACATTTTCTTCAGCCGGGCTGCTTTGAAGGTGGCTACCCCAAACCTGGTTCTGGTCAGTTTTCATGAATATTCCGAATGAGAGAGCTTTTTAGGGGAATGGAGAGGGTCTTTAGATCTGAGGAAACTGCCGTTCTGGTCTCCAATGCACAAGTTGAATGGATGCCTACAACGACTGAGCAGAGATCAACTGTTTTTCTTCGATCTTAAACTTACAGTGAATTCAGATGTTAGCATCGGGAACTTCTTGATCACATTGAGTACAGGTTCCACTCAGCACAACATGTAGCTCTTCGCCACGTTCTGTTTTAGCCGCAAGAGGTGATTCTACGCAAAGCATTCGACGACATAAGTTACAGTAAAGATGGGCATGAAGGCCCTGTAGCCGCTCTGCCAGACAATAGTAGCTGTTCCGATCCGTGGAAGGAACCTGAGTCAGTAGTCGTGTTCTGACCAGTGCTTCCAGCACTCGATAAATGGTCACCTGGTCTACGTGTTCCTGCTCCTCTAGTCTTTCCCGCACCTCATGAGGTGTCATCGGATGTTCTTCTTTCAAAAAGAGTTCAAGAACGGCCACTCTTTGGCGAGTTAGGCTGAGATTGACTTCTTTCAGTAGCTTTTCAGCGGGAGTCAATGCCATTTGCAAATGGTTAGGTTGAAGTTCAGTAGCTTTAAATTTGTTTGAATCAAAGGTTATCACGGTCTCGATAGGGTGAAAAGATCTCTGAAGATAAATAAGTGGGGTGTGTTTGATTTGTTGAGCAAAGAAAAAACATCTGATCTTTTGTATTCAAAAAATAAATAATCAGTAAATAATAGAAAAAGTTGGCCGTCTGTTGATCAAAAGTTTAGCTGAAGTCGGAAAATTTCTATGAATATTGTCATGTAATTCATCTAAGAACTCTACAAGCCTGAAAAATTTATAAATGTAGGCTTTTGGCTTGTACTCCTGCAAGGAATTCACTAATTTGAGAAGCTAACTTGCAATTATTAAATCAAAGGAGTTCGGAATGAATGGTGCCCAAGTTGTTGTAGAGGCTCTGAAAAGAGAGGGAGTCAAGTATATATTTGGCTATCCAGGCGGTGCGTGTATGCCAATTTTTGATGCTTTGCTAGATGCTCCTGAGCTAGAACTGGTCTTGGTGCGCCACGAACAAGGGGGGACCCACATGGCTGATGGATATGCTCGGGCTACGGGGAAGCCAGGGGTCGTACTCGTCACCTCAGGCCCCGGGGCCACCAACACCGTGACCGGACTCTTAACTGCACAGATGGACTCCATCCCGCTCATCGTGTTGACCGGTCAGACGATTACACCTAACTTGGGCAAGGATGCTTTTCAGGAAGCTGACATCTTCGGTGTGACAATGCCTGTTGTGAAGCACAGTTATCTTGTGAAGGATGCCAATGACCTTCCGAAAGTCATGAAGGAAGCTTTCCACCTGGCAACTACTGGTCGACCCGGTCCCGTACTGATTGATTTACCAAAAGATGTTGTCTCAGCAGAATGCACGGCGAATTTCCCAGAAAATACTGATCTGCCTGGATATGAAGTCCCAATGAAAGGCAATGCAGACGATATCGTTCGGGCTGCAGATATTATCATGGAATCCAGGCGTCCTCTTCTATACGTAGGAGCTGGCGCTGTTGGGGCTGGCGCCGCTAAAGAAGTTTTGGAATTGGCAGAAAAGATTCAAGCACCTGTCACGACAACTCTATTGGGGAAGGGTGCCTTCCCAGAGACCCATGAATTGTCTGTCGGTATGCTCGGTATGCATGGGACCGCTTACGCAAATAAGGCGGTTGTTGGCTGTGACATGATCATGGCCATCGGAGCCCGTTGGGATGATCGTATTACTGGGAAAGTGAGTGAATTCTGCCCAACTGCGAGCAAGATTCATATTGATATTGATCCTGCAGAATTCGGCAAAATTATTCAACCTGATGTGTCTATCAACGGAGATGCGCGCTTGGTATTGCAGGAGTTGATTCCTCATGTTCACAAGTTAGATTCAGGGCCTTGGCTGAAATCGGTGGCTTCTTGGAAAAAGAAGTATCCACTCAAGTACCCCAAGCGTGGGGGATTACGAGCACAATATGTGCTGGATGAGTTGGATCGTCTCTCTGAATCCAGAGGCATCATTAGCACTGATGTTGGCCAGCATCAGATGTGGGCAGCCCAGTTCTGTAAAAGCTCACGCGAACGTCAATGGCTTTCCAGTGGGGGTGCAGGAACCATGGGCTATGGATTCCCAGCTGCAATTGGGGCTCAGTTGGGGTGTCCCAATGATTTGGTAGTAGCTGTCGTAGGAGATGGTGGCTTCCAAATGACGCTTGCGGAACTCTCTACTGCCGCTCTCCAGAGAGTACCGATCAAAATTTTAATCATTGATAATCGCTATCTGGGAATGATTCGTCAATGGCAGGAACTATTCTTTGACCAGCGGCTGAGTGGTTGCGATCTGGAGGGAAATCCAGACTTTGTCAAACTCGGTGAAGCCTATGGTGTGAAAGGATTTAGAATTCGACGTGCTGGAGATGTCACCAAGGTATTAAAAAAGGCACTTGCCTACAACGATGGGCCCTGCATTATCCACGCTGAGGTTGTAAAAGAAGACAATGTCTTCCCAATGATTCCAGCTGGAGCAGCCGTGAAGGATATGCTCATTGAGAAGCCAAAGG
>WTIF01000315.1 GCA_011522845.1 Deltaproteobacteria bacterium | reverse complement strand
AAATAATGGAGTGAGGATTCTGCAAATTGGATTGGCTCTTTTCTACGAGCGTCACAAGGAAGAGGAGTTTGTTGAACGCATTCTAAAGGACGTGATGGACGATGTTAACGTTCTTGGGGAAATTAATTTTAGCAAAGTGATTGAAATCTCATGTGGTCGACTGAAATTCGCAGGTCCCACCTTTTGGGAGGATACTGACCGCGGGAACCTCAATATCTATTACACACCAGATCAAAATTTAGTTGATGGCTTCAAGGTCAAACTGTATGATCGCGCTCGTCTAAAATTGATCGAGACGGTCAGCAAAGAGTTTCGTCTGGAAGAAGAGGAGGCGCAATTGTTGTGGGAAATGTCCAGATTGATGGATGTTAAAGACTACAAGGCCATTTCCAAGAGGGCTGAAATTTTTGAACAGGCAATTCAGAAATTGGGGCAACTGGACTATCAGAAGTTGGATCTCCTGGTCAAACTCAGGGAGAAGTTGAGGTTCACTTCTGAAAATCCAGATCTGGTGGTAGGCAATTCGCGACAGGTGGCTCCAGGGGTTCAGTTGACAGCCAGCTATAGATCGCCAACAGATCAGCGCAATAATGAAGAGTTCAGTGCTCTTGTCCGGTTTAACTCGCCTAATTTCATTTACATTGAACCCAGTGACGCAAAACAACTTCCAGTAATAAATCAAGAACAACCGCTTCCAATCACATTTCGTTTCACGACAAGCCGACATAAGCGTGTTTACCAGTTTACTTCACAGTTTGACCCATCAAAACCTCAGGAGCGAAACCTCTATCGAGTTTTGCAAACTGAGAAAGTGAAAATTATTGCAGAGGGCTAACTTTCTACCTTGTTGAGGAACTGTCATGTCTGACGCCAAAGCTGATCGCAAACAGTATCAAATTACAGTCAACGGTAACCGATTTGCGATTGCAAGTCCCCATGGCGAAGAGCACATAAGGAAAGTGGAGAGCTTCTTAGAACAACAAATTTCAACGATTCAGCAAAGCTCGAGTTCCATTTCCTCCAGTAATTTGTACTTGTTGGTAGCATTGAATCTGGCTGATCAGTTGATGAGACAGAAGCAACAACCTCAGTACGATGAAATGGAAAAAAATCTTCGTGATCTTTGCGAAAGACTTGATCAGGTTCTAGTCTAAGCTTGAATTCACTTGCCCACAGGGGTTGTATTCGCTAGGATTCATCATGGTTTAAAAATCACATTGCCTGTGATTTTTTGCCGAGAAGTCCTGCGGTTCTCGTGATGACAAACTTTTGTTGCCTTTTCATCACCACACGGAGATTGTCCCTGAGAATGGTGAGCACGCCTTTATTAAGGAAGCCTAAAATTCTTACACGCTTCTCCACCTATTCGGGCTAGGCATCAAAAGCCCATTTGCTCACACGGTTCTCGTGGGCTTCTCCCCTCCCTTCATTCCTACATTTGCTTCCTCATGGAAATGCTGCTTCAAGAATTTATGGAATGGTTGAAGCCGCAATCCTATTCAGACAGCAGCCTGAGAAACCACCACGATGACACTCAGCAGTTTCTGCAGTGGTATGCAGCCACCACAGAGGCAGGGGACCTAGGGAAGGTCAATCGCTCGCTTATGGAACAATACCGAGATCAGTTGCTTGATTTCATGCAACCTAGTTCGGTTTGCCGCCATCTTTCTTCCCTAAAACTATTTTTAAATTGTGCAGAGGGAAAAAATTGGATTCATGTCAACCCACTCCATCTTGTAAAGTTTCCTGAAATTCCTCCAAAGCCGCCAGAGCTCTTGAGTACAAAAGAGGTTGAAGATTTATTGGAGGCTCCTTCAGATGATCATTATCTTGGATTACGAGATCGAGCAATGTTGGAGTTGCTCTATTCAAGTGGCCTAAAAGTTCATGAATTATTGAATTTGGATACCTCAGATTTATTTTTGGATTTGGGTTTTCTGAAGGTGCGAGGTCGAAGAGAGAGAATGGTTCCAGTCACTACAATGGCAATTGAGGTACTGCAAAAATACCTCAAACAAGGTAGGCAGGAAAGACTACGTTACGACGCAGATTTGTGCTTATTTCCCAACAGAGACGGTGAGAGGATGACGAGAATTGGGTTTTGGTTCATGATTAAGAAGCACGCAAAACGAGCCGGAATTCAGAGCCGTATCAACGCACGTATCATCCGTCATTCGTTCGCAGCACATTTGTTAGAGAATGGGCTAGATTTAACGGATCTTGCTCAACTTTTTGGATACGTCAGCTTGGATGCAACTCTTCAATATGCCCATATCAACCGACCAGATTATGTTGAGGTTTATAGGCGATGTCACCCTGGAATCGTTGGAGTTGTGAATCGAGATCAGAATGGGGCGTAAGCGCGTCTTCGTCACAGGTATGGGGATATTCTGTCCACTTGGTGTTGAAATCAAAGAATTTTGGAATAATCTTTCCTACGGGAAATCTGGTGTCCGTGACATCACCAAATTTGATCCTAGCCCTTCTCTGACTAAGGTCGCAGGAATCATCCAAAATTATACCCCAAAGATTTATTTTTCGCCCAGAGAACAACGATCTTGTGAAGCCTTTGTCCAATACGGTTTGCTTGCAGCAAGAGAAGCAATCGCACAGTCTGGAATTACTGGTCCTGACCTAGCAAAATGTGCAGTTGTTGCTGGGACGGGAATTGGGGGAATCGTTTCCTACAAACCTGCTTACGACGCACTGTATCTTCCAGAGACAAATCAGAAGATCAATGCCTTTACAATTCCCAAGATGATGAACAATGCGCTCTCAGCCCAGATTGCAATCGAACATGGTTGCAAAGGTCGGAACCTCACTGTAAATACTGCTTGCTCTTCTGGAGCAAATGCAATTGGAATTGGCGCAGAATGGCTCCAGGCAGGCCTTTTTGACACGGTGATTTGTGGAGGAGCTGAAGCACCTGTTACGTATGAATTACTTAGAACATGGGAGGCAATGGGGGTGCTCTCCAGGAGTAAGGATGCCCCGGAGCGAGTATGTAAGCCTTTTTCAAGGGATCGAGATGGTTTTGTGCTGAGTGAGGGAGCTGCTATGATTGTTCTGGAGACAGAAGATTCATGCAATCAAAGAAAAAAATCACCGATCGCAGAGCTGATTGGGTTTGCTTCGAGTTGTGATGCAGAAAGTTTAACAAGCCCGAACCTGGAGGGAGTGAGCCATGCGATTCAAAAGGCTCTGAATGATGCGGAGATATCTCCAATTGAGGTGGATTGCATAAACCTACACGGAACGGGTACGAAGTTGAATGATCAAACGGAAGGGGCAGCAATTAAGAAGATCTTTGGTAATCAAATCCCCCCTTGTACTGCGAACAAGTCGCAATTAGGACACAGTATGGGGGCTGCTTCTGCTATTGAAGCCGTTGTTTCTGTACTCTCCATCCAGCATCAAATCGTGCCTCCAAGCTTAAACTGTCAACCTACTGACCCGGCATGTCATCTGCAGAATCTTTCTCCAGTTTCACGTAGACATAAAATTCAAAACGTGCTCTCAAATTCCTTTGCCTTTGGTGGCAGTAATGCCTGCCTAGTTTTTCGCTCATGCAACTGAGCGAAGAAAAAATCCGAGAAGTTTGCCTCAAGACAATTGCTCGGGAACTAGATCTCCCCCTGGAAGAGGTGAAGCTGGATTCAAATCTAAGAGATGATCTGGATTTGACATCTTTGGATGCGATGAATGTGATTATGGCCCTGGAAGACGAGTTTGGTCAGGAAGCTGACATCGAGCAGATCTTGGAACTACAGACCGTTCAACAGCTAGTAGACTATTTGTTGAGTCTGCTTCAACAACCGAAGTGATTGCCTGTATCATCTGAATAGAAATGGAGTCTTCATGAAAGGTGTGATTTTAGCGGCTGGATATGCAACGAGATTTTTACCAGCCTCTAAGACGATTCCAAAGGAAATGTTTCCTCTGATTGACCGGCCAGTGATTGATTTCATTGTTCAAGAGATGGTGGATTCCGGTATTGAAGACATCCTTTTGGTATCATCACGCAGAAAAAAGGTTTTAGAAGACTATTTTGATCGTGAAGTTGAGCTAGACTCAGCTTTTTCTAAAGCGAACTCCCTGGAAAAACTGGAGCTAATCAAGCCAACGAGCGCGAACATCTTCACATTGAGACAACAAGAGATGATGGGTACAGGCAATGCCCTGATGCTAGTGGAGCCCTTTGTCCAAGATGCTCCCTTTGTGGTGGCGTATCCAGATGACATCGTGATGGGGGATCCTCCGTTGACTCTACAATTGATTGAAGCTTACAAGGAAACAGGCAATACGATCCTAACTGTGGAAGCATTGCCGGAAGAAGACATCTCACGCTACGGAGTGATTGATCCTGTTAATGAAGGAGAAATCATGGAAGTCAGACAGATGGTGGAAAAGCCAGCTCCAGGGACTGAGCCCAGTAACTATGCGTCTTATGGTCGATACCTATATACTCCAGAAATTTTTGATGCACTTCGTGCAACCGATAATACGCATGAGCATCAAGGTGAATTCACTCAAACGGAAGCTATTAACCAATTGGCTTCGAAAGGCAGGGTTTCAGCAGTGAAAATGAAAGGGTCGCGTTACGACGTTGGGGAACCCTTGGGGTATCTGCTGTCTTCGCTTCAATTTGGTTTGCGGCAGGAGCGTTTTCGAGAAACGCTAATCTTGGAAATGGAGAGAATGCTGCAGCAGGACAAAAAATTGAGTGAATAGATTTGATTTCAACGGAGGGTAGCTTGCTCCAAAAGGGCGTAGGCCTCGCAAGTATCTCTTTCAGGCATGGTTGAATCTGGGAACCATTGCTGAATTAGACATTCTTCTTCGCAGCCTCTCTGCCAGGGATAGAGGTTGTTTTCATCAGGCCAAATCAAACGAAGCCTGCCATTGGTCATCGGCTTGCCCTGAGGGTCAATTGGGTTTTCCACAAGGATCAAATCAACTCCATCTACAATATCTTCAAAATGGCAGTTGGCATGAAATTTTTCACCATTGACGACTCGTCTGGCCAATTCATTGAGCAACATGGCAGCGATTTCTTGATTCAGACCAATGAGCTCAATCTCCTGGTGTTCGTAGCCCCAGCTTAGACCAACCGTGTGTGTGAAAAGTTCATCACGATAAATTGATGAAATGAGACTCCAACCATACTGATCCAAATCGGCGCGAATCTTTGCATAAACAGTTTCCCGGGTGGGAAAATCAGATGGTTCCATGAGAATCACTTTTGAGGAGGTTTCAATCCAATGAAACACACAAACTAGCCAATTATGTTTATTTTGTAACTAAAGGCTGTGATGGTAGCTCAAATTAAGAAAAAAAGAAAACAAACTCCCTGGCATCGATTGGAGGGCACTACAAATTTTTATCCTCAGTATCTAGATGGGGCAAGAGACCGGGTGACTCCAATTGCACCTGTTCAACCAAACGAATTTCAGAGAGTGGAGCCTCGCTATCAATTGTCGATGAGTGAGACAAGAGATACAGGACTGGGGCCAATGTTCCTGGAAGTAGAATATCCAACTCCGGAGCAGCGAGCAAATGGTGTAGTCAATGCCAAAAAGCGCGAAGAAGAAAAAGAAGCAGAGCCCCTCTTCAAGTGTCCGGTTCATGCGAAGAAAAAAGTACGTACAGACAAGTGGGGCTAAATTGGAGAGTTAGGCTGGATGATTACTATTTTCAGCATCAATGCTCTCTAAAAAGTAGTCCCATACTTGTTGTGTCACAGGTCCTGGCACAGTATTCCTTTTTCTAAGCAAGTAAACCGGTATTGAAATACTGCTGATCAAGGACTCCGAAAGACGAATCAAATTCTTTTTGACGATCTCCTCTCTGGCCAGAAATTCAGGTAGTCTGCCCCAACCCATGCCCTGCCTAAGCATCTCCAGCTTTAAAGCGTGATCATTCACTGTCCAGCGCTTTACTCTATCAAGTACACCAAAATCTTTCCGAGGTCCTTTCGTTCTGGAATCACCAACTACAATCTGTGTGGCTTGTTCCAAGTTAGCTATCGTTGGAGATTCACCGAGATGATCGACAAATTGAGGGCCTGCAACAGGAATCATCTGGATTCGAAACAGTTCGATGTTCCGAAACTCTTCCAAGCTTTCATGCACAGGGCACAACGCAATTTGGGCTTCTCCAGTTGAAACTCTTTCGAACGCTCCACTCACATACTCAACTGACAGACGTAAACGAGTCTGGGGATGGACTTTCTCAAAATAACGAAGAAATTGAGAAATCATTTCTGGTGGACAGAGTGCGTCAAAGACAATGAAAAAATCTGTTTCAACCCCCTCTCTGATGGTCTGAACTAAACTCTCCAACTCCTCAACCTGTCCCAGAATTTTCCGAGCTTGCGAAAGGACTTTTGCTCCTTCTGTGGTAAGAACTGGGCGATAATTTGCCCGATCAAATAACTCAAAGCCAAATTCTTTCTCCAAATTCCTTATCGCAACACTGAGAGATGGTTGTGTACGATGAAGAAACTC
>WTIF01000276.1 GCA_011522845.1 Deltaproteobacteria bacterium | reverse complement strand
GTCATAGAGGGTGATGAGAGCACTGATGATTTTGCCATCTTCGTAGACTGGACTGATGCTAAGCTCAAAGATTCCTTGTCGAAGATTTGGGGCATCAATCTGATACTCTTTTGCATTGAATTCTTTCCCATGTCGTAAAGCTTGATAAAGCTTAGACAGAAGGGTTTCATCACCTAAAAAAAGTAGATCAAAAGGCTTTTTGCAGAGTTTTTGTGGGTCTTTCTGCCAGAGCCTAGAGGCTGCTTCATTGGCATAAATGACCTGTCCGCGTTGATCACAAACGAGTAATGCTGAAGGGAGATGATCTAGAATGTTGTGAGCAAAATCTTTCATAGACTTGTCTGTTTATCAGCACCTTGCCGAAGGCGATGAGCCAGCAAAACCTTGGCAAGAAAAATCAGTGCAACTCTACCCGGCCACCCAGTGGAAGCATTTCCCCTGCAAGTAGGACGGGACCAAAGGCTGCGGCAATCAGGATACGTGTTGAGGAGATAATGCTGCCTTCCATCTTGGGGAGCCTTCGAACTCGGCACAAGACACAGGAAATGATTATCCAGCAGAGCAAAAAGCGGACAAAGAGATAGAAATTGGAAGCCCGGGCCGGCGCAGCTTCTTGTCTCCAGCGCATGACAACCGTGTGGAGATAAAGCAGGAAAGCTGAACTGAGGAAGGCCGACATGCCCAAGCGTCCCTTAGACAGGGACAAGTTTGGCTGATGAAAGAATTGAAAAGTACGGGAACTCAAGAGAAGGAGCGGACTTGCTGCTGAAGTAATCGGGCGGCGGCAGGAGCAAAGTAAGTGAGGATCATCTCAGCTCCGGCTCGACGAATGGAGAGCAGCGCTTCCATCATGGCACGCTCCTGGTCAATCCAACCTCTTTCTGCAGCAGCACAGATCATCGCATACTCGCCAGAGACGTTGTAGGCAGCTATCGGCACATCAAAGGCTTCCCGCAGACGGGTGATTACATCGAGGTAGCCCAAGGCAGGTTTGACCATGATCACATCGGCTCCTTCGGAGATGTCCAGTTCGGCTTCTCGTAGAGCCTCACGCCAGTTTGCGGGATCCATCTGATAGGTTTTCTTATCACCCTTTTTAGGTGCTGAATCCAGAGCACCTCGGAAGGGACCATAAAAGCAGGATGCGTACTTTGCGGTGTAAGCCAAGATGCTAACTTGCTCAAACCCAGAAGCGTCCAGTGCTTCACGGATTGCGCCTACTCGACCATCCATCATGTCGGAGGGAGCGATCCAGTCGGCTCCAGCTTCAGCATGAGAAACTGCCATCCTACAAAGGACCTCGACAGTCTCATCGTTGACGATCTCTTCTCCCACCACCAAGCCATCGTGGCCATGGATAGTGTAGGGGTCAAGAGCAACATCAGTCTGAACACAAAGATCGGGCAGCGCAGCCTTGATTGCCCGAATAGCTCGTTGCACTAGTCCATGTGGATCGTAAGCCTTGGTAGCCTTGTCGTCCTTTTCTGTGGAGTAACCAAATAGGTTGACAGCGCCAATTCCCAGCTCGTAGGCCATTTGGCACTCTTTGACCAATTCATCCACAGAAAGTCGATACTGACCTGGCATGGTACTGATTGGCTCACGCAGTCCGTTCCCTTCAGCGACGAAGAGTGGGTAGATCAACTGCTGTGGAGCCAGCAAGGTTTCTCGTACCAACGACCGAATCGGCGCATTCCGACGTAAGCGCCGTGGACGATGCGTCAACTCCATTTCAACCTTCGTGGAAGGATTTGAGCAGTTTGCTCCGTGTTGGATGGCGCAACTTGCGCAGGGCCTTGGCTTCAATCTGGCGAATTCGCTCCCTTGTTACGTCAAAGTCCTGCCCAACTTCTTCAAGGGTGTGATCCTTGACTTCATCAATCCCAAAGCGCATGCGCAGCACCTTTTCCTCTCGTGGAGTGAGGGTTTCCAAGGCAGTCCGCGTCAGGTCTCCCAAAT
The DNA here is from genome assembly GCA_011522845.1 of Deltaproteobacteria bacterium. Taxonomy (GTDB): domain Bacteria; phylum SAR324; class SAR324; order SAR324; family NAC60-12; genus JCVI-SCAAA005. Next base: position 4,553 of record WTIF01000276.1, on the reverse strand, counting down.
TTGCCTTCGTGGTCGCGTCTGATGGATTACTGGCTTTTTCATCAGCAATGAAGTCCTTGAGTTGTGAATCTTCATCGTCCCCGATAGGCGTATCGAGGGAAATCGGTTCCTTGGCGATCTTGAGAACCTTTCGCACCTTGTGCAGCGGCATGCCGATGTGTTCGGCCAACTCATCTGGTGTTGGTTCTCTCCCAAACTCTTGGATCAGGGAACGAGAGGTGCGGGAGAGTTTATTGATGGTCTCGATCATGTGTACAGGGATACGGATGGTTCTCGCCTGATCGGCAATCGCCCGGGTAATTGACTGACGAATCCACCAGGTGGCGTAGGTTGAAAACTTGTAGCCCCGACGATACTCGAACTTGTCCACGGCTTTCATCAGCCCAATGTTTCCTTCCTGAATCAGATCCAGAAATTGTAGGCCACGGTTTGTGTACTTCTTGGCGATACTGATCACGAGTCGAAGGTTTGCTTCCACCAACTGGCTTTTAGCAAACTTCACGTTACGCTCGGCTTGCCGCAATTTCTTTACTTCCAATTGGAAGGTGTCCCAGTCTAGCGCAGTGCGCTCAGTCATCGTCGCAATCCGCTGTCGGCAAGCCTGTATTTTCTCGTAGACACGTCGAGCGATATTAAAAGGCTGTTTGGCTCGCTCTTCAATCTGCTTTCGAATCGGAGCTTCTTGCTCTTCATTCTCAGTTTCATGGGCTTGCTCCCACTCTGCAAAGAGCTCGTCGGCAGCTTCCAAATCAAGAACCAGATTTTGCCGATATCGGTCCAATTGACGATAGGTCAAATCGATCTTGCCCTTGTGCTTGAACATCAAGCTGCACATGTTGTCGATTTGCCGAGAGTTGAAGTTGATACTGCGAATTGTGTTCTGATAATTCTGCTTGTGCGTGGTCATCAGGGCTTGTTCTTCTTCGGTCAACTCGCGCTCCTGGGATTGTTGCCGAAGGCCAACAACGATGTCATAGTCTTCTCGGGCTCGATCCAAGTTCTGGATCAGTTCTCGTGTTGCCTTGGATTCATCTTCTATGACATTGTCGTCTTCATCGAGTCCTGAAATGATATGGCGAGCGCGTAGTTTTTCAGAGCGCAATTTCTTGGCTACATCAAACAGGTGCAGCAGTACAAGATTGGATTCCACGAAGATTTCGATCAACTCCTGATGGCCTTCCTCAATCTGCCGAGCAACCGAAACCTCTCCATCCCGGGTGAGCAGTTCAATGCCACCCATCTCGCGCAGATACATGCGTACGGGGTCATCAGTGTTGTTGTCAACTCCTGGCTCCAGATCCAGTTCCTCTGCGGGCTCAAAGTCCATGTCATTACTGCTTTCCCGCTTGCCAAGGCTGACATTTTTACTTGAATCAAGGACCTCAATGTCCATATCAGAGAGAACGTTGAGGATGCGCTCCAACTGTTCGGGGGTTGTGGTACTGCTGATTTGAGCATTGATTTCGTCAAGAGTGACGAATCCTTTGTCGCGTCCTTCCGCAATTAGTTCGCGGATTACCTTGTCCAAAATTTTCTGTTCGGCTTGGGCTTGCGAGGAGGAGTGGGCATTTGCGTTCATGGGCTCACACTTAGCGAGGTTTGAAAATGCGGTTCAACTCTTCTTCCATCTGACGTAAGGTGCGTCCCAACAGAGCATGTTCTGTTGAATTGGGCGCTACCAACTGCAAGCGTTCCTGGCGATATTCTCGCAGGTGACGTTCCTTGAGACGGCGCAGAGAGAGACGGAACTGAGACTCAAGATGTTCGTGCAAGAAGTCGGTGGCGTACAAAGCCGCCAATTCCCGTGCTAACTCTGGTTGCTCCTTGGCAAATTGTTGTGGAAGGTGGGCGCTAGATGCATCGTCTGGGAGCTGCAACAGTTGTTCATACAGTTGCCGGTAGAGGGAGTGTCGGAAATCTTCTGGACGCAAAAACTGCTTCGCAAGAGACATCAATTGAGCCTCGGTCAGCAGCGCTTGCAGCAAAAACCGCTCGTCTGGTGAATGCGGTGATTGACGAATCACAGAATTTGAAGAACCAAATAAGTTATTGTTTTGTGAGAAATTTGTCAAGGTTTTTGCTGCAGCAAAAACTGTTTCGTTAGGTAGGCGTAGTGCCTCAGCGATTTGCACCCAAACCATCTGGCGCTGTTCAAGTTTCGGAATCGGCTGAGCTGCGACGAGCAACTCACGAAGTGCTTCCTGACGTCCAGGGACAGTTTCAGGATATTTTGCCAAGGTTTGCCGGATCAAATACTCTAAAAGGGGTTGCTTCCTCGCTAACAATTTGGAGAAAGCTTCTTCGCCTTTATTCTGTAAAAAACTGTCAGGATCTTCGTTTTCAGGGAGTGTTAGGATGTAGGTATCGAGGGGAACAGGCAGAAACAACTGACAATTCTTCAAAGCCGCTTTTTGACCGGCGGCGTCGCCATCGAACAGTAAGACTACCGAATCAGCATGGCGTCGAATCAGTTGTAGATGCTCAGGAGTTAGTGCGGTTCCGCAAGTAGCGACTGCCTGGGCGAAGCCATACTGATGCATCCGGATTACATCCAGATACCCCTCCACGAAGATCAGTTCCCGACTGCGACGAATCGTCTCCAAGCCCTCGTAAAGACCGTAGAGAACCTGGCTTTTACGGTAGTATGGGGTCTCAGGGCTATTCAAATACTTCGGTTGATCTTCGCTACGAATGACCCTTCCCCCAAAGCCGATACAACGTCCTCGAGCATCCCGGATGGGAAAGATCAGCCGGTTGCGAAAGCGGTCGTAACGACGTTCTTGCTGTTCTGCCATTTTGACTAGGCCACACTGCTCTTGAATCTGAGCAGGAATTTTTTGAGCAAGGAGATACTGGTGAAGTCGCTGCCAATCATCTGGAGCAAAGCCAAGTTGAAAGCGCTCCTGCCATTCTGCTGGGACATAACGCTGATCTAGGTATGCACGAACATCTTGTCCAGTTGGTCCTTGCAGTTGTTGTTGATAGAAGCCGCTAGCGAGTTGTAGAGCATGCAGACCAGCTTCCTGGTCAGGTTTGCGCTGGTTCGATTTACCTTCATGACGCAACTCTACGCCTGCTTTGTTGGCAAGGTCGGTGACCGCTTCTGCGAAGGTCAAGCGTTCGAACAACATCAGAAAACGAATGGCATCACCGCTGGTTCCGCAGCCAAAACAATGAAAGAAGCCACGCTGGGGATTAACGTTGAAAGATGGGGTCTTTTCAGAATGGAAAGGACAGCAGGCTTTGAAGGTGCTACCCGTGCGGCGTAGAGCGACACCTCGTTCTTCCATTAACTGAACGAGGTCAGTACGATTGACTACCTCACGAACAAAATCATCGCTGAAGCGCATTGGCTGAGCTTAGCAGGAGGTCAGACGAAACTGGGGTTGGTGTTGCCATGCGGGTACCTTATAGCGAACTCGTTCTGGTTCCGTCAATGAAATTGTCCCGTAGAGATTGCAAGGAGTCTCTCCAGCCTCTGCCAGAATTTCTCCCCAAGGAGAGATGATCAGGCTGTGACCATAGGTTGCTCGGCCATCTTGATGTTCGCCACACTGAGCTGCGGCAATCACAAAGCAACCATTTTCAATGGCACGAGCTTGCAGTAGCGTATGCCAGTGGGCTTTTCCAGTAGGGCGCGTGAAAGCTGCGGGAATGGCTAATATTTGCGCACCGGCCTGACTGAGCGTTCGGTACAGATGTGGAAATCGCATATCATAGCAGATACTCATTCCGTATCCTCCCCAAGGAGTTTGTAGCAGGACGGCCTCCTTGCCAGCCTCAAAACTCGCTGACTCACGATAGGATTCCTGATCACTGAGAATGGCATCAAAGAGATGGATTTTGTCGTAGCGGGCTCGAATCTTTCCCTGATCATCAATGATAAATCCACGATTCAGCAACCGACCGTCACCGGTTGAGTTACGGAGAATCAGGGAACCGATATGAATCCAGACTCCAGCTTTGCCGGCAAAATCTTGGCAGTGCTTCAGCACAGGGTCTTCTGCTTCAGTAACGGCTGTTGCTCGAGCAAGAGAATTTTTCTGCTGCAATAGGTTGACGGCTTCTGGCAGAACGATCCACTGCGCTCCGTTTTCAACCGCTTCCTGCAAAGCAACTTCGACCTGTTGGCGGTTGTATTCGAGGTCGATGCCGGAGGTTAGCTGTACACAAGCAACCTTCAGTTCGCTAGGCGGATTTGTCATGAAAAATTCAACTTTTGGAGTTTGGGAGCGATGATGACTTGGCAATAGGGATTTTCTGGATGCTGACGATAGTAGTTTTGATGATAGTCTTCTGCAGGATAAAAGGTGCCTAAGGGAACGATCTCAGTAACGATTGGACTGGAGAACTTTGAGGCTACTTCCTGTATTGATTTTGTGGCCAGTTCCTGCTGCTCTTCGGAAGGTTAAAAAATTGCTGAGCGGTATTGGGTGCCAACGTCGTTGCCGTCGCGATTAAGGGTCGTGTGGTCGTGCATCCACCAGAACCAATCTAACACCCCGGAATAGCTGACCATCTCTGAATCGAAATCGAGTTGGACAACCTCCGCA
>WTIF01000446.1 GCA_011522845.1 Deltaproteobacteria bacterium | reverse complement strand
GGAGGAGTTGTTGGCGGTGGTGCATCAGTTTCGTTTGTGGGAAGAAGAGGAGGAGAGAGAAGAGACGGAGCACAGTCTAAGTGCCTTGGCCGACCCTGAAGAATTAGAAGCTGTGGAAACAGCACCGGCAAACTAGGCCTTCCTGAACAGCAACACAGCTAATCGACCCGCCCCATTGAAAATCCTCGAGTGAGATGACGACGTACCAAGATCACAATTAGAATTCCTGGAATCAACGTCAAGACTCCAGCTGCTGAGAGAATCGGTACGTTTGCAGTAAAAACACTGGACACCCGAGACATGATGGCCCCGATTGGCTTGACGTCAATCGTTGTTAGCGCATTGGAGAGAATGACTTCGGTCCAGGAAAACAAGAAGCAGAAGAAGGCAGCGACAGCAATTCCCGGGGCTATTTCTGGCAGTAGGATCTTTCGAAAATAGGTGGCCAGATTGTAGCCATCAATACGCGCCAATTCATCCAACTCAGCTGGCACAGAAGAGATGAATCCTTCAAGAATCCAGATTGCAATCGGTAGATTAAAGAAACAGTGTGCTAGCGCCACTGCGATGTAGGTGTCGATGAGATTGAGATCGGAAAAAATCTGGACGATTGGAATCAGTAGTATCGCCGGGGACATCATCCGGAAGGCAAGCAGGCCAAAGAAGAGAGGACGACTACCAAAGAAACGGTAGCGAGAGAAAGCATAGGCCGCTGGAATGGCAGCTACCAGGCAGATGGCAACATTCATCAGGACATAGACCGTTGCATTGAGATAGCCCAAGTACCAACTCGAATCACTGAAAATGACTTGGTAGTGATCCAGGGTTGGGGACTTCGGATACAAGGTCAACTGGCCAGCAAGTTCCTTCATCGGCTTGAAGCTCATCGTTAGTAGCCAATAAAGAGGAATCAACAGAAAGGCCAGATAGAAAACGGGCACAATCGAAAATCTCTGGTTCATGTACCCTCCTGAGACTTCATGCTTTGTGATGGAATAATCCGCGAGAAAAATAGCCAAGCTACGACTACTACGATCGTGGCGTAGATGACGGCCATGGCGCCCCCCTCACCTAAGTCGAACTGGATCGTAGCAGTTTGGATCAACTCTAGAGAAAGAAAGTTGGTGCTGACGCCAGGACCCCCTCGAGCCAGCACATAAGCCTCTGTGTAGATGATGAAGCTATCCATGAAGCGGAGAAGCCCTGCAATTAGTAGCACCAACCGAAGTTTGGGCAGTTGAATATGCCGGAAGATCGCCCAACGTCCGGCACCATCAATTGCTGCTGCCTGGTAATAAGCATCTGGAATCGTTCGCAGTCCGGCAAAGCAAAGCAGTACCACTAAACTGGTCCAGTGCCAGGTATCCATCACAATCAGTGTAATCCACACAACAACAGGATCATTCAGGTCATAGTTCCACCCCAGCAACGCAATAAACTCACTGAGGAGCCCAATTTTTGGTAAAATCAAAAACTTCCAGATATAGCCCACCACGATCACTGGCATCAGCAATGGAATGGCGAAAACGATGATGTAGAACTTGGAGAGAAGTCCCTGGACAGGTAACTTTAGCGCAATGTAGATCCCCAGGGGCAATTGAATAGCCAGTGCCAGGATCGAAAATCCAAGACTCCGCAAGAGAGCAGCATGAAATTCAGCAGATCCCAGCACCTGCTCATACCAAGTGGTTCCCACCCAGATATAGTGCTCCCCCGCAAAGGTGTCGTGTAGCGAAAAATAAATTACCAATGCGAAGGGAATCACTCCGCTGAGGATCATCAATACTAGGGTTGGACTGAGCAGTCCATAGGCAAGACGGTGCTGTGCAATGGAAGCCATGGGAGCCTTAAAATTGTAAAACAAGCAGGGGAAAAGAAAGAAAATAGTGCGCTTGCTTTGGAGGTTCAAGAGCAGATCTACCAAAAAACAATTGGTACCATTCTTGCGGATTGTCTCCTCAGAAACGTCTCTTTCCGATCAGGCCTTTGAAGAGTTCTGAAGGATAGGGAGAGTTTTGCAAAACCGGTGTCTTAGAAGACACGACTGGGTAAGGAGGAACATGCCAGATAAAAATACACAGGCTCAACCGAATGTCTTGCTCCGTGAAGCCAACCTACGTCGAGAAAAGGGGAAAAACTGGGACTGGAACGGGAAGGCGCGAGAGACGATACTGCGTAAATTTCTGGAAGGAATTGTTGAGGCCGATTGAACAGAATTGAGGAACCGGCACGAGTCCGGCTCCTCGAACCACCACTTACTTGATGGACGCAGAGGCTCCAGCTTCCTGCAGCTTCTTAACAATCTCCTCGGCTTCTTCTTTCGGGCAGCCTTCCTTCACGGTCTTCGGTGCGCTCTCAACAAATTCCTTGGCTTCCTTCAGGCCAAGACCGGTGATTGCACGAATTTCCTTGATCACGTTGATCTTCTTCTCACCAGCAGCATCAAGAACAACGTCAAATTCGGTCTTCTCTTCGGCTGCGGCCTCGCCACCACCAGCACCACCTGCTGCAGGCGCAGCAGCAACGGCTGCAGCGGCAGCGCTCACACCAAACTTCTCTTCCAACTCCTTGACCAACTCGGATAATTCCAGCACTGTCATGTTGGCAATATGCTCGATCAATTGCTCTTTGGTAATTTCAGACATTTCGATTTCCTTTCAATAACTTGGATTAGGCAGCAGACTTTGATTCGGCAACAGCTGCCAACGTACGAACAAACTTGGCTGGAACCTCGTTGAGTGTGCGAACGAACTGGGTGGACGGTGCCTGCAACACAAAGAGCACCTTGACAATCAGTTCCTCCCGACTTGGGAGTTCGGCCAGCGCTTCAACCTCTCCTGCATTCAGCAGAGAAGCACGATTGGCGTTGGATAGCACACCCGCCTTGATTACCAACTGAGGGTTGGTCTTGGCGAATTCCGTGAGAATCTTTGCCTGACCCACAGGGTCAGATGGCGAGTACACCAAGGCGCAGGTCTCTACAAACTCCTTCTCCAAAACACCGAAGGGAGTTCCCTCGGAAGCAATGCGAGCCAGAGTGTTTTTGAGCACCTTCATGGTCGAAGCTGAATTGCGCAACTGCTGTCGCAGCTCCACGATCTTATTAGCTTCCAGACCTCGGTAGTCAACCAGTACGCCAGCGGCGGCGTTGTTAAAGATCTCCCGGATCTCGTCCACGACCGTTTCTTTTTGAGAACGATCCACGAGAACCTCTGATGGAAATTTCACGAGTAAACCGGGCTTTCGAAGAAGACCGGAAGGGTGCATCAGGTCGTTACTGCACTACGCAGAAACTACTGATGATCGGGCAGGGCAGTTCTGAAGAGAGCAAGGTAGGACTTGCTCCAGCACCACAATTGTCTCGGCGGGGAAGATTAAGCCCGGTAGGGCCCCAGCTGTCTTCAACAACTGCTTGCCAGATTCGTAAAGGTGAGCTTTTGGGCCCACCAGGGACTCCCTATCAGGAGTCAATTCAACAAAATTTTATAGACTTACGCGCAGTCCGGGTCCCATCGTCGAACTGATACAGCACTGGCGCATGTAGACCCCTTTGGAGGTCGAGGGCTTGAGCCGCTGAACCGAATCAACAAAGGAGCGGATGTTTTCAGCCAGTTGGTCCACATTGAAAGAGATCCGGCCAACAGGTGCGTGTAGGTTACCTTGTTTGTCGACACGGAACTCTACCTGACCAGCCTTGATGTCTTTCACAGCGTTGGCCACATCCATGGTGACAGTTCCCACTTTCGGGTTTGGCATCAAGCCACGAGGTCCCAGGATTTTTCCAAGGCGACCCACAACATTCATCACATCAGGGGTAGCAACAACACGCTCATAATCGAACCAGCTTTCCTTCTGGATTCGCTCAGCGATGTCTTCGGCTCCAACATAATCAGCTCCAGCCTCTTCGGCTTCGCGAGCTTTTTCTCCCTTGGCAAAGACGAGTACGCGTACCTCTTTCCCCAGTCCGTGAGGTAGGGAGCAGGTTCCACGAACCATCTGGTCCGCTTTGCGTGGATCCACACCAAGTCGGAGTACAACATCCACAGTTTCATCGAACTTGGTCGCTTTCACTTCCTGCAGGAGCTGCAGGGCTTCTTCGAGTGAATACTGCTTTTCCAGTTCTACTTTTTCACGAATCGCCTTCTGGCGCTTACTCAGTTTCTTCATTGTTCTCTCCTTAATCGCCGATTGCCACACCCATGCTACGAGCTGTCCCAGCAATGATTGCTTTGGCAGCTTCAATATCGTAGCAGTTGAGGTCTGGTAATTTAGTTTTGGCAATTTCCTCTAACTGGGCTTGGGAGAGGGTCCCAACCGTAGCGGTATTGGGTGTAGCCGAACCCTTGCCAAGCTTGAGGGTTTCCTTGATCAAGACCGAGGCAGGCGGGGTCTTTGTGATGAAACTGAAAGAGCGATCCTTGTAGACCGTGATCACGACTGGAATGATCGTGTCGAGTCCTTGCGTGCGAGCATTGAATGCCTTGCAGAACTCCATGATGTTGACGCCGTGTTGGCCAAGAGCTGGTCCAATTGGCGGCGAGGGGTTGGCCTTTCCAGCAGCAACTTGCAGCTTGATGAAGGCCTTGACTTCTTTTGCCATGAAAACCTGTTGGAGTAGTCAGCGTTGGGCAGAACTCCCAACTCCTACTGTTTAGGCCTTGACCACCTTGTCGAAATCGACCTCGACAGGGGTGGGGCGGCCAAAAATACTGACAAGCACCTTGAGCTTGCCACGTTCGTGGCTGATCTCGTCGATCACACCACTGAAGTTGCTGAAAGGACCTTCGGTGATCATCACCTTCTGCTCCCGAACAAATTCTTCTTCCACGCTGGCTTGCTGGAAACCGCTATCGATTTGTTCCTTGATCGCCATCAGCTCTTCGTTGCTGAGTGGTATCGGAGGAATATAACGGTTTTCTTCGTGATGCTTGCGCCCTACGAAACCAGTGACTCGGTTGGTCTTGATGATCAGGTGCCAGAGAGCCTCCTGCAGGTCCATGTGCAGCAGTAGATAGCCTGGGAAATACTTCTGCGTGACAACACGCTGCTTCCCACCCTTGCTGCGAGTGACCTCTTCAGAAGGAATGAAGATTTCTCCGACCAAATGCTGAAGTCCCTTGATCTCCAGTTGCTTTTCAATCGTTAGTTTGACCCGCTTCTCATAGCCGGTGTGGGCCTGGAGAATGTACCACTTGAAGTGGCTATTCTCGACAGGTGCAGGTTCAGCGGGTTCCGCCGTTTCAGTTGGAATAATTGGAGTTTCAGAATTCAATTCACTATCGCTCATCGCATATCTCTTAGCCAGAAATCAGGAGTTGCATCAGGTTGGAGAGTCCAAGATCAGCCACCCCCAGATAGATCGCGATGATCAGCGATACCAGAACCACGATGGAAGTTTGCCGGATTGTGCGCTCGCGAGTCGCCCATTGAATACGTTTAAATTCGGCTTGGACGTCAATAAAAAATTGCCGGATTCTATTGAACATGGCCTTGTTTGGATTGGACGTGATGACGAGTCTGCCAGAACCGAGACAGGGCGGGAATCATGGCTTGGTACTGTGCAGGCCAGACAGGGGTCGAACCTGCGACCTGCGGATTTGGAATCCGCTGCTCTACCAGCTGAGCTACTGGCCTGTACAAGGTGACGGTTCAATGTCACTGGAGCCCGAGAGCAGGATTGAACTGCCGACCTTTTCCTTACCAAGGAAACGCTCTACCACTGAGCTACCCGGGCCCATCGCTGGTGGTGGGGAGAGAAGGATTCGAACCTTCGAAGGCTGAGCCAACAGATTTACAGTCTGCCCCCTTTGACCGCTCGGGAATCTCCCCACATAATCATTCCTGGAGCTGGCTGACGGATTCGAACCCCCGACCTGCTGATTACAAATCAGCTGCTCTACCAACTGAGCTAAGCCAGCCAAGGAAAGCCGCTTATATTATGCAAAATTTACGGTGATGTCAACTTTCTTTTCTGGGCCAATCCACCTGATTTGACTACCATTCTCGCCGTTGATAACAGGTTTCCTACTTGCAACTTTTTTGACCCTCCGTACCTTGACCTAACCTTTGGGCCTCTGTCATACGCCACTCTCCAGCCTCATTTGTCGATGTCCCAGCCGGCCAGCGAAACCCCGATGATGCGCCAGTTCCATGATGCCAAGCGGCAGCATCCGGACAAGATCCTCTTCTTCCGCATGGGAGATTTCTACGAAATGTTCGGGGATGATGCAGTGAAGGCCGCACCGATTCTCCAGATTGCGCTGACTTCTCGGAACAAGCAGCAGGAAGGAGCGATTCCAATGTGCGGTGTTCCCTATCGGGCTTATGAGGGCTATCTCAACCGTTTGACCGCTGCTGGATACAAAGTCGCTATTTGTGAACAGACGGAAGATCCTGCCAAAGCAAAGGGTCTGGTCAATCGAGAAATTGTCCGGATTGTCACACCTGGAACCACGGTTTCCCCCGAACTTCTTCCCCCTGACGACAACCACTACCTGGTTTCCTTGCTTTGGC
>WTIF01000061.1:2958-6544 GCA_011522845.1 Deltaproteobacteria bacterium | reverse complement strand
CAGGTGACAAGGTGATCGTACCTCCTCCTGCAACTACAGAAGCCGCGGAGGCCCGAGTCAATGAAGGCTACGAATGTACAGATTGGTATTTCTGCAAAAAAGTCGCTTGAAACAGTCAGGCCCAGCAATAGTTGTTGGGCCTTATTTCATTAAATTAATTCATAAATACAGTAAATCGGATTAACCGCCTTCAAAGCCAATCAATACATTCGCTACATTCTGACCCACCGTTTCGAGCGCGTAGCCTCCTTCCAAAACAAAGACTGTCGGTAGAGTCAGTTGAGACAGCTGCTTTCCACACTGGAGATAGTCTTCTTTTTCCAAACCAAAAAAACTGATTGGATCTTCTTTGTAGGTGTCTACTCCCAGAGACACGATCAATGCCTCTGCTCTGAAATTTTGAATGTGAAATATCGCCTCGTTCAGAGCTTGAGCCCAAGTGTCATACCTGGTTCCTGGGGGCATTGGAAAATTGAAGTTACAACCGGCTCCATCTCCCTCACCAGTTTCATCAACATATCCCGAATAGTAAGGATATGAATCTTCTGGCTGTCCATGTAATGAGGTGAAGAGGATATCCCCTCGCTCATAAAAGATGTCCTGCGTTCCATTTCCATGATGGAAATCTATGTCGATGATGGCAACTTTCTCAGCCCCTTGATCAAGAAACATTTGGGCTGCGACGGCAGCGTTGTTCAGGAAGCAATACCCTCCGAAGAGATCTTTACCAGCATGATGGCCGGGTGGCCTGCACAATGCCACGCACGCTGCATCTCCGGTTGCAACGACTTTTTGAGCTTGTTGTGCAGCCATGCAGGAGGCCTTGGCAGCTTCCCAAGTTCCATCGTTGATCGAAGTATCATTGCCAGAGCTGTAAAAACCCGCCTTACCATCAATGTGCTTTGGACACCGTTGCTGCATCCGTCGAACTGGAAAATTTCCTGCCATCAGCTCGCCTTTGAAACCAGCGGCTAGCCACTCCTGCCAGGCTGTCTCAAGAAACTGCAGATAATCAGCGGAGTGAACCTTCAGAACAGGTTCTGTATTCCATGACTCATCACATTGGATACTAGTGAAACCGACCTCCTCGAGATGACGAATGATCAAATCGATTCTTTCTGGCTTTTCAAAAGGCGTAACCATCTCCCCGCGGTGATACTCCGTTTGAGGGTAATGGAGTTTATGTGAGTCCGAATAGACAAACTTCATCTTTACTTTCTGGGTCTTTTAAATTGTATGGTGTGATCAATAGTTCAACGGGTAGATTGGGCTGCCTGCAGGCGAACAGAGCGGAATCGACTAGGAGACTCGCCGTAAATTTGAGTGAAAAGATTCGTAAAATGAGCACAGTCAGAAAAGCCACAGTCGAAGGCAATCCGAGTGATGTTTAAATTGGTATTTAATAAGTACCAACGAGCCCTCTTGATTCGAAGCTCCCTCCAAAACTTTGCTGGTGAAATCTGGGCGTGTTTTTGAAATGCCCGTTCCAGTTGCCTTTGGCTGCAGCCAAGTTGTGAGGCTAGATCTTTAACACAAAATGGGAAGGTGAGGTTTTTCTTCATCAATTCAATGGCATCCCTGATTCTTGGGTCCTTGCAATAATCCAACTCATCATAAGGGTGTCTTGGTGTGTGAAGATTTTCGCGATGCTGATCCACCATCATGTGGGATAGTCCCTTCCGGGCTTGAGTCTCTCCCAAATGATTCTTCAAGATGCTGACCGCAAGGTCTATCGCCGCGGTTCCTCCTGCGCAGGTGACCCGATTTGGTTGCATTACAAAAAGTTCATCTACTACTGGAATAATATTTGGGAAGCGCTCAACAAACTCATTGAGATGTCTTGGGTGAACAGCACATTTTTGATTTGTCAATAAGCCTGCCTCCGCCAAGACAAAAACACCTACACACAAGCCTACTAACGGAATCCTGAGTTCCTCTGCTTTGTTGAGAAATTCATAAGTCTGCTTTGAAACAGCCCGAATCAAGTCGGTTTGTCCTCCAACGACAACGATGTAATCGAATTCGCCAGGATCTCCATAGACCTCCCAAGGTGGAATGGTGATTCCACAACTGGAGGGAATTGGTTCCATCGATGGGCCAAGGATTTTCCACTTACAATAGACTTGTTGACTGTGATCTGACTCATCTGCTGCGTGACGAAGCGTATCGATAAAGCCCGCGAGGGGAAGAATCGTAAAGCCTGGTACAAGGACGAAACCGATTCTCAAGTCGGGCTGGATGAGCCTGCCATCAAGGTCATGGAAATTTTGATTATATTTTTCGAGCCCATTCATCGGGATCACTTTGATTAGGGTTCAGAATGATCTTTCGGATACCTCGTGTAGAAAAAAGTGATGCTTTACAGGAATTGTCGTAAATCTTCAAATATGTGTCGCAATTTTGGTTGCCAAGCAAAGTTGAACTTCATACGATTCTCCACCTCTTTTTCTCAGACTAATGAAGAACTCTGGGGAAATCTTTAAACTCTTTCAAAAGGAGAGGACATGAAGACTAATTTTCTAAAGTACTGTTTGATGGCGGTTTCGCTGTCAGTGGTCCCATTTGCAAGCACTTTTGCAGCAGATTGTGTCCACAAGGTGGGTGGTCTTGCTCCTCTTTCTGCACCAGGTTCGGTGACAGGTGGAGAGGCAATGCGAGATGCCATGCTGTTGGCTGAGAGAGATGTGAATGCAGCCGGAGGTGTTTTGGGGTGTGACCTTGAAGTGGTCATTACCGATACAGAAGGGCTGCCTGAAAAAGCCACAGCGATGATGGAAAAGCTAATCACTCAAGACGGAGTGGTCGCGGTGGGAGGCGGATATCATAGCTCAGTAGGAGTAGCTTCTAAGGATGTGGCCAATGCTCGTGGTATTCCCGTTGTCTTTGCTGAAACCTGGAACGATACAATCACAGGTGACAAACAGAAGTACATTTTCCGTATTGCACCCCTAAGCTCATGGGCCTCCGGAGTGATCTGGCAATTTGCTGCACAGGCGCCAGGTGTGAAGAAAGTGGCTATTGTGACCGAAAATACAGATTATGGGATTCCGGCTGCCAAGGAGTGTGAGGTAGGCCTTGGGACCAAGGGGATAGATTCTGTGACCTTCGGAGTTGATATTGGAACCCAAGACTTTGCAGGGATTGTGGAGCGGGTGAAGGCAGAAAATCCTGACTACATCATTGTTTTGTTGACCGGTGAAGCAGGATTCAATTTCACTCAGCAGGCCGCTGATGCGGGTACTGGTCCTCAAGATATTATGTTTCACGCAAATCAAGCTGGATTAGAGAGTAAGGCCTGGTGGGAGAACGTTCCAGATGGAAACCTAGCCTTCATGGCCCGAATTGGAGTACCAGAAACTATGTATTCTGAGAGTGCTCTTAAATTTGCTAGAGACTACAAGGCTAAGACTGGCAAATCCGGTGTCGAGAGCTTTGCTCTGGAAGCATATGATTCGATTGGAATCCTTGCTCAGGCGATTAATGAAGCTGGTTCGACCAATGGTGATGCTATTGTAAGTGCTTTAGAAAATATTTCATATGATGGGGTATTGGGTCGAATTTACTTCCCGTATGGCTCTAAAAAAGA
>WTIF01000061.1:0-2858 GCA_011522845.1 Deltaproteobacteria bacterium | reverse complement strand
CTGATGGGGGCCTTGATTGGAGCATCTCTTGGTCCCATAGGTCTGCTGTTTCTCTGGCTGAAAAGACCGGAGGCCTCCAAGAAACTGATTATTCTGCCCTCGTTACTGACCGTTGGCATTCTGATGACTGCCTTCGCCCACGCTGATCCTGAGAACAACTGTGTCTCCAACAGTTCCTTTGTTTTATCCCAAATCACAAATGGGCTCATTATTGGGATCATTTATGGTCTGATGGCGCTCGGACTCACCTTGATTTTCTCAATTCTGGGAGTTGTCAGTTTCTCCCACGGTGAATTCTACATGATTGGAGGAATGATCACCTACTACGTCACGGTAGTTTGGTTTCCGGGAATTTCCCCAATCTTAGGAATTTTGATCGCATGCATTGCAACCTTTATTCTGGGAGCATTGTTCGAGCGCTTGTTTCTAACGCCGATGTACGATGGTCGCATTGAGCGACCAGTGGAGTACGGGATCTTAGTGACCTTCGGGCTGGCCTTCACTTTAATGTATTTTGTTCAAGCCGTTGTTGGTTCAAACCCAGTCAAGGCCAAACGCTTTTTTGATTTTCCTAGAATCCGATTTCCTTCAAAAGAAGATCCCTGGCTGATCAAGACCAGTCGAGGAAACATGGAGCTGTTTGACACGATTTCGATCTCGAATCCTCGCTTCATCGCAGCAGTCATTTCGATTCTAGTTCTCTTAGGCCTGTTGTTTTTTCTCTATAAAACTTGGACCGGAAAGCACTCCGTGCAGTTAGTCAGGACCGTGAGGCTGCTGCAATTGCTGGGATCAATCCTCATCGCATGAACATGTTGGCTTTTGCAATGGGGGGGATGATTGCTGCTCTGTCTGGAGCAACACTGGTGCAAGCCTTCTCCTGGTTGCCCCACGTCGGTTTGATTCCCGCGATGCGCTCCTTTGTGATCGTTGTGCTCGGTGGCTTGGGTTCATTACCTGGAGCCTTTTTCGGTGGAATTATTATTGGCTTGGTGGAAGCAGCAGGAACGGGATGCGTACCCGATCCACAAAAGGCCTCCTCCTATATTCCGGCCTACGGGATGATTGTCCTGACTCTCACCTTACTCTTACGGCCAACAGGCCTGATGGGTCGTCGTTTCGCCAGTGGAACCCATGGTAAATTATGACTAGAATCCAAGTCCTCTGGTTAATCTGTTTCGGAATCGTGGGATTCTTCCTGGCCTTCCCCTTCATTTATGGTGGTCGCGATTACGACTACATCATGCACATTTGCATCACAGGTTTCTTTTACGCAATCTTGGCCTCAAGCTGGTCGATGCTTGCTGGATATGGGGGACAGTTTTCCTTTGGTCACATGGGATTCATGGGTTTGGGGGCGTATGGAACAGCTCTCTTTAGTCACTACTTTTATCTCTCGCCAGAACCGACAGGACTCTGTACCGAATTCGCTTTTGGAGATCAATATTTCATCATCAAGAATCCGGTTGGAGTCACATCCAGTACACTAACTCAAGACTGCCTGACCAAAGCGTTGGAAAATTGGAATGGTAGTGTGGAAGTCACCCCCATGCCAATCGTTTTGGGAATTCTAATTGGAGCCTCGTTGGGTGCCCTTTTCGGATTTTTGATTGGAATGCTGGTGCTACGGCTGAGAGCAGCTTACCTGGCCTTATTCACATTGGGTTTCTCTGAAATTCTCAGAGCGACGATCAGCGCAGAAATTGACATCACCCGTGGGCAAGCAGGTATCGAGCTTCCTCACTTGTTTGAAAATGGTGTGGTCTTGTTTGGGTATGAATTTACCAAAACCGACAAAATCCCGCCTTATTTTATTATGTTCTTCTTACTGCTTGCTTGTCTAGCCATCCTGGCTTGGCTGGCACAATCAAGATTTGGACTCTTCATTCGAGCTTTGCGAGAGGATGAAGATGCGGCAGCTGCGTTGGGAATCAATATTGTTCGCTACAAAGTCCTTGTCTTCGTGATCACCTGCACGATGGCGGCTTTAGCAGGAGCGGTTCAAGCCCACTATATCGGAATTATCACTCCCAACAATCTGATGATTATGCAGATGAGTCTCGTCGTGGCAATGGCGGTTATTGGCGGTCTCGAAAACTTTGCAGCTGCAGCGATTGGAGCGATCATCATTGAGTTCATTCTGGAGATGCTCCGAAATAGCTTCGTGATTGGGGGTGTTGAGGTGGATATGACAATCTGGCGGCTTGTTTTCTTCGGAGTATTGCTGATGGTCACCCTGCGGTTCTATCGGAATGGATTGATCACTCCAATCATCGAATACTTCACTCGGGCGCATGTGGCAGCTGAGACCGTCGCCAAACGCACCAGTGAATCTTCAAGTAATCCAACAGCCTGATCATGGAACTCTCCGTCCGCAACCTGAACAAACGCTTCGGCGGAAACCATGTGCTCAAGGGCCTCTCATTTGAAGTGAAGGGGCCGGAACTGATTGGGCTGATTGGGCCAAATGGTGCTGGAAAAACTACGCTGACCAACATTCTTGATGGGGCAATCACTCCCAACAGCGGCACGGTCTACCTAAATGGTAAAAGAATCGACCAGTTGCCTCCTTTTGAAGTAGCCCGAGCGGGCTTGGGTCGTACTTTTCAAGTGACTCGCTCCTTCCGCCGCATGACCGTGCTAGAGAACCTCTTCGTTCCCGCTTTAGCCAAAGATCTTACGGTCAGCAAGGATCAGGTGCTCCCGAAGGCGATGGAAGTCCTCGAATTTTTGACAATTGATCACTTGCGCAATGAATACGCTCAGGCTCTCTCTGGAGGACAGCAAAAACTTCTGGAACTTGGTAGGTTGCTGATGTTGGACCCTGATATCATCATTCTGGATGAGCCCTTTGCCGG
>WTIF01000346.1 GCA_011522845.1 Deltaproteobacteria bacterium | reverse complement strand
TGGCTCTACAGATCAAGGGACGGATGGAGCAGGTGAAGATGAAGCCGGTGATGCCAAGTTGAAGTGCAGAGCTGGGAAGGGTTTGCAAAAGAATGATTAAGGAAGTTTTGTTCACATGGCTTTCTGGGAACCAGACCCTCGTGATTGTAGTTGATCAGGCTTTTGCTCTACATGGTAGACCGTCTGATTAGTGTTGCTTCAAGCCTCCCTTGGTTAGTATCGGATCATTGGAGGTCATTTCAGAAGTGATGAATTAAAAAACTCATTCGAAGAATAAAGGCTCAATCTGGCGGAATCAGCACGAAATTCCCCACATGCTTTTTGAGCAAGAATTCCTGTTGCGCTTTGGCAATCAGTTCAAGAGGAAATGTCTTGGCTAGTAATGGTTTTATTTGATGGTTTTCAATGTAGGAAATGAGGCTTGGAAATACGGGTTCATCCCAGGCAGTACAACCAATTAGCTGAAGATCCTTCAGATAAAAAGTTCGCGTATCAAAAGAAACTAGCGGCCCACCAATCGCTCCTGCAGAGACATATCGCCCACCTCGTTTGAGTACCTTGAGTAGCGAGGGAAAGACTTTACCCGCCACAATGTCAACGACCACATCGATAGATTCTTCCCCAATAGCCTCAATAAGATTCTGATTCCTCTCCACTACTTCCTTGGCACCAAGCTCCAGAATTTGAGCCTGTTTCGTTGAAGAGACCAAAGCAATCACTTCTGCCCCTCGAAGTTTGACTAATTGGAGTGCAGCTGAGCCAACTCCGCCTGATGCTCCTGTGATCAAAACTCGCTCTCCATCTTGAATCTTTACCCGCTGAATCATATTTTCTGCGGTCCCATAGGCACAAGGAATCGTTGCCAGCTCTGCAGCACTCCAGTCACATTCCACGGGAAAAACCTCTGTTTGAGGAACCTTGACAAACTGGGCAAAGGCACCGTCAAAATCTGAACCCATCCAGATGTTTTCCATCGAATCAAATCCGTGTGGACGCATACAGGCACGAACCAGGACCCGTTTCCCTAGGAGTCCCTTATTTCCACCTGCGCCTACTTCGACTACTTCTCCACAACAATCTGTACCCTGAATAAAAGGGAATGGGGTGGCGGCGTTCCAACCTCCGTCTGTCTGAATCGATCCGGAACCAGCTACTGCGATTTCAGCAGTAGAGCCCGAAACAGCATCGGAATACCAACCAATCCGCGTATTGATTTCCGTATTGTTCATTCCAGCCGCAAGGACTTTTATGAGAACTTCTCCAGCTCGAGGTTGAGGGCGTTTGACAACTCGGCATTGGAGTTGTTCGAATCCACCATTACCCGCGGTCACCACAGCCTTCATCGTCTTTTCATTCGGCAAAGGATCAAAGCGATCATTGTGGGGATTTGAATCCCAGGGCATAGAATTCCTGTTTGTGAAAATAAATGAGCAAACCGATCAAATCAGCAATGTGTAAGTCCCTGAACCCAATTCAAATATTAGGCTTCGTGATGAGATCAGTAAGTTTGAATTTCAGAGGCTTGAGGAGGGAGATGGTGGGTACAATCTGTTCATAAATGAGCGGCTGATTTTGCGAGAAGGTGCTCTGACAAATGGGAGATGAAGCGTGAGTACCGATTAGTTCGGTATTCAAATACAATTACCTGCTTGATCAAAAATCAGTAATTGATCGGGTTGTACTCCCCAACCAACCTGGCTGTTTTTCTCAATAGTACCAACTGCAGACGATTGAATGGAGCGTAAAATGGAACCATCTTCCAGTTGGACATCATAGAGATTTTCTCGACCTTGGGTTTCAACAAAAGAGATGTTTCCTGGGATTTGAATAGTGTTGTTGGGCTGGTAGTGTTCTGGCCGAATTCCCAAGCGAATCTTCGTTCCATTTGAAGGTTTAGTATTTCTTGGAAAATCAAATTGGATTTTTCCATTCAATACATCGATTTTTCCATTCTTGACTTGGGCATCCAGAAAAGCGATTGGAGGATTACCCAAGAAGCCTGCCACAAAGTCATTGACTGGTTGTTGATACATCTCTGTTGGAGAAGCGACTTGAAGGATCTCGCCCTCCTTCATGATTGCAATTCTGTCACTCATACTCATGGCTTCTACCTGATCATGAGTAACCAGCACCGCAGAAATTCCAGTTTCCAACTGAATTCTTCGAATCTCAGAGCGCATTTCAAGACGTAGCTTGGCATCCAGGTTTGCCAACGGTTCATCTAGCAGGAGGATACCAGGCTTGCGCACTAATGCTCTTGCTAGCGCAACACGCTGCTGTTGACCACCAGAAAGCTGCTCGGGTCGTCGCTGTAATAATTCTCCAATATGAACTAACTCAGCAATTTCATCGACTTTATCACGGATTGTATTTTTGTTTTCCTTCCGAACAGTCAATGGAAAGGCAATATTTTCAAAAACACTCATGTGGGGGATAGAGCGCATACGATTGGAAGACAACCCCAACATTACGCTGCTGGGCAGGAACACGACTGACATCCTTTTCGCCAAACAGAACCCGCCCACCATCAACCCGATGGATGCCACAAATTGTGAAAAGGGTTGTGGATTTACCACATCCTGACGGACCAAGCAGGGCTAGCATTTCGCCTTCCCTAATTTTCAGATTCATCTTTTCGATGACAGTCACATCACCAAATCGTTTGGTGAAATCCTCAAGAATGATTTCCATCAGCCCTTGGTTCCTCCTCCATAGATATTCATCAGCTTGTCCTGGAAGAACAAATACATGATCACGACGGGGGTTGCGTAGAACAGCCCTACTGATTTAAAGAGATTGAATTCAAAATTGCGATCATCAGCAATCAAGGAGGCAAGGTAGCCTGAGAGCACCTGCACATTGTTCGCAGGGGCTAACACAGTTGGCAGGATGTATTCACCCCAGCCGGAGAGGAATGAGAATACTCCCAAAGCAATAATCCCTGGACGTACCTGGGGTAGGACCAGACGATACCAGACCGTAAAACGACTAGCCCCATCTTGTAAGCCAGCCATTTCGATCTCCCAGGGTACAGAATCATAGAACCCTTTCATGATCCATATTCCTAACGGAAGTTGCAGAGAGGTCATTACAATGATCACCCCAATGAGGGTGTTGTAGAGACCAATTAACTGGAGAATGAGGAAGATGGCAATGATCAGCGTGATTGATGGGAAAGCATGTAAAATCAGTACTCCAGCAAGAAATTCTCGACGAAAGGGAATATTAAGGCGAGATAGTGCGTAGCCAGCTGTTGAGGAAACCGAGAGTACCAGTAGCATCACGGAGCTGGCGAAAACCAAGGTGTTAAGAGTCACCTGCCAGATGTTGGCTTTCCCTTCGATGTCTTCATAAAGAAATCGCCAGTGCTCTAGAGTGAAACTGTTGGGAAATATACTTCCAGGCTTTGTATCGGTGACAGTATCCAGCACAAGATAGGAATACATCAACACGATTGGCACAGTTGCCAGCACCAAACCAGTTAGAATCTGCCAATTCTTGAAGTTTTGGGACACAAGAATCCTTACTGCTCAATTCGGGGTTGACGCACCAATTCCTGGAAGCGGAAGAAACGTAAAAAAATAAAAGACATAATCACTCCAATTATCACCAAAACCAAAGCTAGTGCTGCTCCGTATCCATACTGTAAATTGCCCCAGTAATTGTCTAAAGCGCTGTGGTATGCGGCCAGCGCCCAGACTTCTGTTGTAGAGCCAGGTCCTCCGTCTGTGGAGAGCAGAATCTGTTCAAAGGATGTGAGTAAGGAAAGGCATTGATAGACTGTCACAAAGAGAATCGGCCACTTTAACTGTGGCAAAATGATGAAGCGTATTTGTTGCCAACGATTTGCCCCATCCACCTCACTTGCATAAAGCAATGGTTTGGGAATTGCGCTAATTGCGCTGGAAAAAAGAATCATCCCCATCGAAGCACCAATGAATCCGTTGATCAACACAACGAAGACCCAGGCATTGAGAGTAGTGTCCAACATCCAGTTGCGCTGTGCGACACCCAGAGGATTCAGAATTGCGTTTAAAAATCCCGTATCCCAAGTGAGCCACTTCCAGAGAACAACATAGAGTACAGATGGCGAAATTCGAGGTAACAGCCAAAGTGCTCTAAAGATTCCTGCTTGGCCCTTCGGCAGATAGAAGGTGGCGATAGCGAGGACTAGCGCAAAGCCTACGTTAAAAAGAAGAAGCGTGAAGGTGACATAAATGATGGTATTGAAGAGAATTTGCTTGGTTTCCGGGAGAATCGTCATTTTGTGAAAGTTATCGGTGGTCCAAATCCACCCGGTGTATGCGGCTTGGGTCAATTTGTTGAGTTGCTCTTCAGAGAGGTTAGCTCGCATTTCTAAAAGCGAATTTCTTAAGTCTATCTCTGTTTCAAAGCGCTCATTGATCAGCGATTTTTTAAAGTGAGGTGAGGTCGATTTTAGTTCACGTGTACTACGGGGACGATTTTGTAATTTTTTGAGAAAACGTTCGAATTCTCTGCGATTCTTAAAACTTGAACCGAGGTGATTTGCTTCCAACTCTGTCAGTAAATCAGGGCTAGAACCAGCCTCACGAGCAACCTGCAAAGTAGCTTGGCTCACTTGGTAGCTTTCGGCACCAATGGCGTCCAAAGTCTTTTTTTCGAATCCATTGCCTGAAAGATCTCTGAGAAGTGAGGGGGTTATTTGGTAGGCACCACCTGTAATTCCTGTGGCAGTACTCATATTTGTGAAAGAGAAGATCCCCGTCAGGACGACTGGTGTCAGAAAAAAAACTACAACCAAAACCAATGCAGGGGCAATAAAAACATAGCCAAGCTTTGCGGATAAACTCATTGGCCAAGAAAACTAAGATGAGTATACAGGAGAATCATCTCCCCAGAATGAACTGGGGAAATGAAAGAGAGAATTAGCGGATGATGATGTCGCCACCGAGTTGGACTTTCAACTCAGACTCTACATCAGCAATAGCTTGTGCAGGAGATTTCTGACCGGTCCAACTGGCTTCGAGCCCTTTCCACATGGCATCAAAATAAGGTGAGAAACCTGTGTGGTTTGGCTGAGCGCTAGCGTAGGGGAGCAGGCGAACGGTTGCTTCACTCGCCCAGCGGTCATTGGCGTAAAGTGGCACAGACTGCTGTGACTTGGCGATACCAAGATGGGCAGACTTAATTGCATGGAGCGTGTTGATGCGAGGCTCTGAAGCAATCGTGATCAGCTGCGCAGCAACGGCTGCATCATCGTCACTTCCACGATTTGTCACCAAATAGACCAACGGGTGGGTGATGGTATTCGCTCGGCCGTTGGAATCCCCTGCAGGAATGAGGCTGAACATTACACTTCCAAAGAAGTCTTTCAGGCCTTCCTTACCTGTATATCGGGCGTAGTGCCAAGTGCCTCCATGCCACAGACCGGCTTTGCCAGATGCGACTTCGGAATACCATTGATCCCATGGGGTACCAATATGGTTTTTGCGGGTAACTCCCATTTCAACTGCTTTTGCAAAAAATTCATAAACTTTTTGCATAGCGGCTTTGTCAAAGACCAATTTCCCAGAGGAGCTATCCAGCATTTCTCCGCCATAAGACTGATAGAATTGCCAATAGTCACCACCTTTTGAAACGCGAGGATACCAACCATATCCTGCTTCTACCAGCCCAGCGTCCTGTATTTTTTTGGCATCATTCAATACATCTTCCAAGGTGTATTCACCTCTCTGAACTTTACCTGGCATTGCGCGAATATCTGCATCACTGTAGCCAATGGCCTTGAGGTGGGGAATCCAACCAAAGAATGGTCGCGATTCAGCATCTTGCGGGACCCCATAGATAACCCCTTCATAAGATGAAATCTCGATTAGGTTTTCAAACAAGTCATTCAGGGGCCAGCTGTCGAAATCGACATAATCTTCGATCGGTCGAATCAAACCTGATTGAGACCAAGGTGCAATGTCTCCATGACCGGTTACCACAATATGAGGTGCATTATTAGCTTCAGCTGCAAGTATTACAGCCTGCTTAAAACCACCCCATCCATCAAAGTCATACTTTGTTTCAACGGTGATATTCAGTTCTTCACCACGAATTTCGGCCTCTCGTTCCAGGATGTCTGCTGCCATGGTAATGGCATCCACCCGATAAGCATCGGCAACATTAGAACCGCCCGCCCATACCTGTATGGTCAAATCTCTCGCAAATGCCTGACCGAAAGGTAAACTGGCCGCAGTTGCCAGCATAAAAACTCCAGTCAGCGTACGTTTCAAACCCGTTTTCAACATAACAAACCTCCAAGCTGATTAAGGGCTTCTGTCACTTTTGACAGCCCAAAATAAAATTGGCAACGTCATATGCCTTGATCTCAAGATTCTTGATCCTTCATTTATTTGAAGTAACCGAACTCAGGAAACTATTTTCCGAAGTAGAATCTTTGACTACTCAAACATAATCGCTAATTGTTTTGAGAATGTTAGCATGGTGAAAACAATGCTATCGAGATCAAGGTTGGAATGGCAACAGACTCTTATGAGAGCTTCAGCTACCAAGAAAGAATTTGATAATAC
>WTIF01000375.1 GCA_011522845.1 Deltaproteobacteria bacterium | reverse complement strand
GAATAGGCCAGGATCAAGTGGAAGATTACGCAAAAAGGAAACAACAATCTCTCTCTGAAATTGAACGCTGGCTGGGGCCTGTTCTGGGTTATGAACCAAAAGCTGCCTGACAAATAAAATTACAGTTGATTGAGCCCAATGCGCATCATCGAGATGTATCATAATCGGCCATTCGTCTTTTCAATCGAGGTCTTCCCTCCTAAGACAGAAGATGGAATGGTGAATCTTCAAAAAAAGCTAAGAGCTTTTTCTGTATTCAAACCTGATTATATTTCCGTTACTTATGGTGCTGGAGGTGGCACAAGGCAAAACACTCAGCAACTTGCTGGCTTTATTGGCAATGAGCTAGGAATTGAGGTACTGGCCCACCTGACCTGCGTCAGTCACACCCGTAAGGATGTGATTCTCCTAAAGGAGCAATTTTTAAGTGAGGGTGTGGAAAACATCATGGCGCTTCGTGGAGACCCGCCCAATACTGAGAAAAAGTTTGAGCCAATGCCGGGAGGATACCGTTACGCAAGTGAATTAATTGAAGACCTCTCTCGAGATCGACGTTTTGGAATCGGTGCGGCCGGTTATCCAGAAACACATATTGACGCCATCAGTTCCCAAATGGATCGGTATTTCTTGAAACAGAAAATTGAAAGAGGCGCTGAATTTATAATCAGTCAGTTTTTCTTGGACAATCAGAAATTTTTGAGTTGGCGTGATCAGTTGTATCAAGAGGGGGTAAGAATTCCTATCATTCCTGGACTCATCTGTGCTCAATCTTTCAGCCAGATTCAGAGATTCGCAAAGATGTGTGGTTGCATGGTTCCAAGCCAACTGATTAAGAACTTAGAACGTTTTGCGGGTAATGCTGAGGATAGTCTGAGAGTCGGCTTGGATCACGCAGAAAAACAGTTAGAAGGTTTGATCAGAGAGGGGATTACAGGCGTGCACCTTTACGCTCTAAATCGGTCAGAAGTGGTTAATGATTTGGGGCCAATGATGGTAGGTTTAAGAAACAGAACGGATCTAAAATCAAGCTTAGAACACCACGGTAGGCTTGGCTTCTGACAGGGCAATCTCAATCATTTCTCGGAAACGTGATCTGTTTGGGAAGCCGCTTGTCTGGAGATAATCATCGGCTGTTAAAGTTTGACTAACCTCTAGGTATTTCCCCCGCACTTTCATGCTTTCGCCGTCTTTTTTGAGAGTCTTGATTTTACAGCGATATTTCAACTCAAGTTTTTCATCCAACATTCTAAGGTAACACATCACATGCTCTAAATTCGGAAATTCCCTGCTTCCTGTTGGAGGATCTAGCTGCACTTCCGTCCATCCATCTTTGTATTTGGCGCTTCTCTGAACGAACTGAAATTGAGTAACAAAGGTCTGGAGAAAACTCTGCAGTAACTCCATCATCTTTATGCGAACATCCAATCTGCCTCCCCGATTCAACACATCTTCCCCTCCGAAAAGTAGAAATAAACTACCACTTTTATCTGTGATCGGCGCATTGCTGGGCAAATTAAACCGCCAATCGTACGACGATTGCTGATTGCCATCCAGACTCAGAGCCTGCTGAATATTTTCTCGATGTAGCACTTCCCAGCAATTCTCTTCACCAGCCTTAATCTTTCGAAAATTTCCATATGCCAAAAGCACATCTACCGTATTGGCTATCACCTTCTCTGGATTCATATTTCGAATAGATAGCTTTCCTTCAATTGGTTCCCCCTGAAGCCATTCCTCTTTGGTTGTCAGCAGTTGATATTCCAAGGGTCTGTCAAAAAACGTACTTCGCATAATCCTGAAATTGATTGTGTATTTGGGAAACTGAAATGGAGTGAAAAGTCTTTGGCTTGAATTCGAAGAGATGTGTAAAACGAATACGAATTACTGGATTTGCAAATTGCATTCGCAGATTGCAGGATAACATCCTTGTCGCTTTGGTGTTAAATAAATTTCTTCAATTAATTGACCATTTCGAAAAAAAGGAAGGGAATGTCCAAGAATATTGTCATCACTCCAGGTGATGGAATCGGAAAAGAAGTCACCGTACAAGCTCGCAAAGTCATGGAATACATGGCGAAGCGCTTTCAGATAGTTCTTGAATTCACTGAAGTACCAATTGGAGGTACTGCTTACGATTTAACGGGAACACCCCTACCTGACGAAACCCTCCAGGCTTGTAAAGCTGCAGACGCCATTCTTTTAGGTGCTGTTGGTGGGCCTCAGTGGGAGGCTCTTGATTACTCCGTTCGACCAGAGCGTGCACTGCTGGGATTACGGGGAGAATTGCAGCTTTATGCCAATCTACGACCAGCACAAATTTACGGTGAATTGGTGGGGGCATCTACATTGAAGCCAGAAGTCGTTGATGGTGCTGACATCATGGTCATCCGGGAATTGACCGGGGGAATTTACTTTGGCCAACCCAAAGGAGTTGAGATCAGAAACGGAGAGCGCGTTGGCTTCAATACTTTGGTGTATTCTGAGTCTGAGATTCGTAGAATTGCCAAGGTGGGTTTTGAAACTGCTCAGAAACGTAGTGGTCGATTGACATCGGTCGACAAAGCAAATGTGCTTGAAGCTACCGAGTTGTGGCGAAATGTGGTTCAGGAAGTCCACAAAGACTATCCAGACGTGGAGCTAAGCCATATGTATGTTGATAACGCCGCCATGCAATTGATTAGAGCACCAAAGCAATTCGATACGATTGTGACCACCAACATGTTTGGAGATATTTTAAGCGACGCAGCCGCCATGATCACCGGTTCAATTGGCATGCTCCCCTCTGCAAGCCTTGGAGGAAAGGTCGGCCTTTATGAGCCCGTGCATGGCTCGGCACCAGATATTGCAGGGCAAGATTTGGCAAATCCACTCGCTACGATCCTCTCTGTAGGGATGCTTTTCCGTTACTCACTTGACCTTCGCGAGGCAGACGAACTGATCCAAAAAGCTGTTGAGGACACGATCAAAACCTACCGGACTGGTGACATTATGGCAGAAGGAAAGACAAGCGTTGGTTGCCAGAGGATGGGAGAAGAGGTGATAAAGAGCTTAGAGAAGATTTAATTTCTAACCAATTGCGCTTCGGTTTACATCCTGTGCCTTTGGAACTGTTTGAAGGGGGGCACAGGACACCAGTAGATAATTATCATCAATCAACAACAAAACATGTCGCAAAATCGTTATAGCTGGGATGAGCGTTTTCGATATTGGCTAGACAGCTTCATGTCTAAAGGCGGAACCTCTGTCTTTCTTTCTCTATTATTTTTATTTTTTGTTGCTTTTGTTGTGATGGGAACACTTCGTTTTGTTGTGTTCCTTATTTTTCCCGATGAAACAATTGAGGATGGCACCTTCCTTCTGTGGCATGCTTTTTTTCAAATTATTGACTCTGGCTCCCTCGCAGAATTAGACGCAGGATCTAACTTTCCAGGAAAGATCGTAGGGATTGTTACCATCTTCATAGGCTTGGTTCTATTCTCGAGCATGGTTGCCTTTATCACACAAGAATTTGAAAATCGCATATCAACCCTGAAAAAAGGCAAGAGCCAAGTTCTTGAAGAAGATCATGTCCTGATAGTTGGCTTTAGTGAGAGAGTGATTGAGATCATTAAAGAATTAATTGTAGCCAATGAATCAGACTCTGGTGTCGTGGTTATCGTTGCAGAAAAGGACAAAGAAGCGATGGATGACTATCTTCGGGACTCCATCCAAGACTTCAAAACTACCAAAATCATCACCAGAAGTGGTTCCACCACCAGTATTAGAAACTTGAAAGGGGTGGGCATTCAGCATGCTCACTCCGTTGTTGTGCTTAACAATGCAAAGTCTTCAGATAGCAACGAAACGAAGGAATTGGCCGATGCAAGAGTGATTAAGACAATCATGGCTGTTGTTGCTGCCAAAGGAGAGGAAGCTCCTCCCGTCATTGCTGAAATTTACATTGAGCGATACCGGCTACTCGCAGAAACAATTGTCCACGGTAAAGTGACCACTATGAATGAGGCTGACATTCTTGCTCGAATGTTGGTTCAGACTTCACGAAATAAGGGTCTGGCAATGGTCTATGCAGACTTGGTTGGCTTTGAAGGAAATGAATTTTATTTTTTCAAACCTGAGGAGGGCTGGAATGGGGTAAACTTCGGTGATCTCCAATTCCAATTTATGGAAAGCGTGCCTTTGGGATTGCGCCTTCCCACTGGTGAGATTTTGTTGAATCCACCTCGGGACCGGATTCTCCAAGAACAGGATGAAATCGTTGTTCTTGCAGAGGATGATTCAACCATAAACTTCTCATCCGAAAGAGTTTTTGAACCCAAAATTCACCCTTACAGTAACCAAAAGAAAGTGCTCCCTGAAGAGCACCACCTGATAGTAGGTTGGAATAACAAAGCACCTATTGTTTTAAGTGAGTATGCCGACTACATGGCACCAGGTTCTTCGGTCGACTTACTGATTGAGGCAAATGCAGATCCTGAAATTCGTGAAGAATTTGAGAAAATTGCGAGTAGCTTCCCTGATGTTCAAATGAAATTCAATGAGATCAATTTTCAGTCTGAAGAAGAGTTGGATAACTTAGGACTCCCAGGCTACACCACGGTCGCGATTTTGGCAGGAAGTGGAGATGAAGCGGAAGAGATCGATGCAAGAACGATTATGCGGCTTCTTCAGATACGCAACATTTTCAGAGAAGCTGAGGAAAGTAGTGGTGAGCCCACTGAGACCAAGCTGATAAGTGAGATCGTCAACTCTGAAAATACTGAATTAATTGTTCAGGTTGGTGTTAAGGATTTCTTGATATCCAATCAGTTTGTATCAAGGATTTTCGCCCAAGTAGCCCTCGAGAAAGACGTAATGCGTGTTTATGACGATCTTTTTCAAAAAGAAGGTAGCGAGGTTTATATTAAGCCCATAGACCTTTACTTCCAACAACCCGAAGGACTAAGTGTCACATTTGCAGACTGTGTCTTGGCGGCTCAACAAAGAGATGAAGTATGTTTCGGGATCAAGCTAGGTCGACAAGAAACTGAAGTGGAGCACAACTTTGGCATCTACATCATTCCCCCGAAAGATCGGCATTACACGCTGCGCGATGATGACGCCTTGATTGTTCTAGCTGAAGAAGAGGACTAGATCCCTAAAATCTTGCGCTCAATCCCATATTCAGAAGATATTGATTGAAAGCTCCAGCATTCACCTTCCAGTTCTGAAATGCTCCGAGTGCATGAATTCTCAGACGTTCATCTGTTGTGGGGTAGACCTCTATTCCCGCACTGATTTCATTTCGGTAATCCAGAAACGCGCTGTCCAATCTTGATTCAGAGACCATATCATAAGTCCACTTTGCAAATGGAATTGGGCTTTGAACGGGTTTGGTTTTTGGATCAACGCGATATTCAAGGGCAACTGTACTTGCTTCTCTTTCAATCAATTTGTTAGCTGGGGAAATTCCATAATAACTACCATGAATCAAATCTAAATCCAGGTAGGCTTCATTAAAATTCAGCCTAGTTCCTGCGGAAATCAACTGCTCTGGTACTAAGCATTTCAGATCACTACAAGAATCAACTGGCTTTTCACTTTTCTTAGGAAAAAAACCTACCTGTAATGTAGGCTCAAGTAGACCAGAACCCAGCACACCATACCAAGCTGCGTTGTATCCAAGATTTTGATCGCTTTTGCCATTGCCTTGAGGCTGATTAACAAGTTGAAGCACTCCATACTGTGGAACTTCATTTCCTCGAAATCTAAACTCCTGAATCAACCCAAGGCCCACTTCATACATTTCTTGAATTCTCTCACCCTGGATTGAATAGCGGTACACGTCCAAACCATTGATCATTCCCTCTCGACCACCCTGCAAAACGAATTGCTTACCGATTTTTAAATCGAGATCAGTCCCAACACGATATTCGACAAAAAAGTACTCCAGACTGCTTTGAGTTCCGTCTGCGTGACCGGATTCATCGAGATTTGCATCGAGGCTTAGTCTGAGACGGTAACTAAACGATTCACCTAGTCCACCCCTCACGTTAACGTTGCCTCGATCTAGCCGAAAACCCAATCGAGTTTGTTCTTTACCATCTTTAAATTTTGGGGTTTCTGCATCGTATTCTGCATCCTGTGTCTGTATCTGGAAACTAGTTCTGAATTCAAGATCTACTTCTGGATAATCTTGAGCATGAACTTGTTGGAAGAAACCCAAGATCAGTAAGATAGAAATTTGTGAATAAATTATTGAACGAAACATTCATGCTCCTCAAAAAATGTAAAGATAGATTCAAAATCAATTTTTCTTGTTCAGTGATCAAAGTCCTGAACTCTTGTTGAATAGGATTCTTCAAACCGTTCCACATCATCAAAACCGAGGTATTCACCCTGTTGAATTTCAAGTACCTGAAGCGAAATTTTGCCTGAGTTGCTCAGGCGGTGGGTGACAGTCCTAGGAATATGGATCGATTCATTTTCTGACAGTATGTGGTTATCCTGACCACGAATAACGTCAGCAGCTCCGCGTACAATCACCCAATGTTCACTACGATGTCGATGGCGCTGACTGGATATGTATCTTCCGGGTTCTATCTCAAGA
>WTIF01000063.1 GCA_011522845.1 Deltaproteobacteria bacterium | reverse complement strand
ATTTTCAATTCCTCGCTGGGCAATCGCACTCAATTGATCCATTTCCAAACGAATGCTTTTCAATGCGCTGTTTTGTTCATCGGAAAATAGCCTGATCTCTTGCACCATAGAAGTGGTCTTGGTTATTTCCGGCACATAATTCTGCAATTCTTCAGTTGCTTCTTCTGCTGTAGCTAAGCACTTTTTGGCAATTTGTTGGATTTCTTGAGCAGTGAATTTGCTCTGAGTTGCCAAATGATTGACCTCCTGGGCTACGACCCCAAAGCCTTTGCCGTGCACACCGGCGCGCGCTGCTTCGACTGAGGCATTGAATGCCAGCAGAGTCGTCTGCTTTGCGATTTCCTGTACTTGGGCAACATTATCGTGAATTGAACTCATCGCAGCGTGTAGCTTCTGGATTCTTTGGACATTCGTTTGGGTACTAGTCAGCGCTTTATTCATCAGATCCACCGCGTCTCCAGCATACTTGGCATTGTCTTCAACTCGTTGGCTCACTTGTGAGACAGCAACGGAGACCTCTTCTACAGTTTTTGCCTGATTTTGTGTGGTTTCAATCATTTGTCCAACCACGTGCTTCAAAGTTTCGACCGTCTGGTTGACTCCCTGGCTCATCGTTGAGAACTCTCCTGCGGACAAGACTTTCACTTTGCCAGAAAACTTTCCCTCTTGTAGGCTCTGCATCGTGGTGTTGATATCTGCTACTAGCTCCTGCATGTATTGCATAGAGTTATTGAGAGAATCCTGAACCTCCCGAATATCTCCTTGATCTTCGGTTTCTATTCGTTGACTCAGATCCCCTTTCTGAAGCGCAAAGACCATCTTCTGAACCTGCCCAAATAACCCTGAGATGGTATCCATTAGAGTGTTGTAATGTCGAATTGGCGAGTTCGGGTTAGGATCAATTTGAGCAATTCTCCCTTGAAAGGAATGCGTTTGACTGACTTGAAGCATTGATTGAACAATTGCGTTGCTCTCGCAGAAATTCTTGGTGTTTTCCACAATGATCGAGGTCAATACTCCTGCTTGAACCACGACAAAAACTGCATGCAAGAGAAAGATGTCAAAGCCAGTTCCGTAGTCAAACACAGACACTGGCATGCTTCCGATCATCAATCCTGCCTGCTGACAATAGTTTCCAATCAGATGGTGTAAGGCAATCACGGTAGCAGCGGTCAGTACAGGTATAGGGTCTCGATAACGAGCCAGGAAGGACATGGAGACAAAGACATGGAAATGCATTTCTATACGTCCCAAGCTTTGCTGGATCATGATTGCTGAAAACAACATGAGACTGGCCCCAACGACCATTCGACATACAACAGTGCCCCTGAAGAAAAGATAGGCCAGGCCAACCAATAAAGTGACGATGCCACCTGCGATGAAGCCAAACAAATAGGTCCCTGTTGGCAGAGCAGTTGCGGTACTAACCAGTAACCACTGAACTACAGTCAAAATCAGGAACAGCCGATCTGCTTTGATGAAATCTTCTTTCAGGGCCTGCTTTACAGCTTCGGAGATGTGAGGTGAAAACGCATGAAAAAAAATTCGCAAAGGGACTCCTCAATTTTTTGAGACAAGTTGGACAGTTGAAACTCTAATATTTATCAGGTTTTACTTCTCTTCACTTACAAGTCGTGTCAGGGATGCTCTTCAAATCCAGCAAGTTGAGTTGTGGATATTAATGTGAGTCGTAAAATAATTGCAAAATTTATCGATCATGTTTGAAAGCAATCACAGACGACTTTGGTTGGGAGGCACAGCGCTGATTGGGGCAATGCTTGGGCTATTGATTGCGCTGCCGTGGTTTCCGATGGTGAGTTCAGGCAAGAGAATTCAATTGGAATTTCTGAAGAGCGAACCTAGTCACGCATTGCTCTTCTTTGGCTTTCCTGGCTGTGGGGAGATTTGTCCAATCGCAATGGAGCGCCTGAATGTGATCAAGTCGAACGGAGGGTTCCCAATGCCGATTCAGGTGGGGCTGGTGAACATTGCACCCGAGCTTCCAGTATTCGCTGTTTCAGAATATGCAAAGGCCTTTGATCCCGAGTTTGAGGGCTACCATCTCAGTCAGGAAGATCTATCTGCATTGACTGAAGAGTTCGGATTGAGTCTGCCTTCAGCCAATGCCGCCCTTCCAACAAACTTTTCTCATCCAGATGTCTTGTTCCTGCTGGAACATCTGCGAGAGGATTTTTGGGAATTGAAGCAGGTTTTCTCTGCTACCCGCTTGACCAAGCAGCAACTACTGAAGGGCCTATGAAGCTTTCCCGGAGTGAATAGAAGAGGATAAGAGAATTCGAATCATGCGTTCTCTCCAAACCTCGAGCGATAGTTAGCAAGCTTTTTTTGCCAATTAGGATGTTCGATTACCTCTTGATTGACCAGTCCAACTGGGACCTGGCCCTGCATCACAGCTAGAGCGGCTTTTACATCTGCTGCACCAATTCCAGCAAAACATTGATCAGTCCAGCATAGAGCATGAGGTGTGAGGATGACGTTGTCTAGTTGCAGAATAGGGTCCTCCAGCGGAGGAGGCTCCGTCTCAAGCACGTCGAGCCCAGCCCCTGCGATTCGCTGTTCCTGCAGAGCTTTTGTAAGGGCAGTTTGATCAACGACAGGACCTCGAGCTGTGTTGATGAGATAGGCCGTAGGTTTCATCATTGCAAGTTGCTCGGTGCTAACGATGTGCCGAGTACTTTCTGTTAGTGGGCAGTTGATGGAAAGTATGTCTGACCGGAGGAAAAGTTCATCAAGGGAAACCAACTCTACATTCAATTCCCGAGCTTGTGTCTCGTTGAGGTATGGGTCATGCGCAATGAACTGCAGGTCTAAGGGGGCTGCCAATCGAAAGAGTTCTGCTCCAATGTTTCCCACTCCCAGCGAACCAAGAGTCTTACCGATCAAACCAAATCCCATATGTTCTGAGCGCTGTGCAAACCCTGCTGCACCCTGCCGTGTCAACTGATCTTTCACCATCAACTTGCTTGTTAGCGCCAACATCAGGGTAATGATAGATACTGCTACAGGCCGTCGGACTCCATCAGGTGTGATTGCCAGTCCAATTCCAAACTCTGTACAAGCGTCAACATCCACTGTGTCATAGCCAACTCCGAAGCGAGCGACCAGAGACAGCTTGCTTTCTGGATCAATACTATGCCTTGAGAACTGAGCAGACAGGAGTATCAGTGCATCGAACTCCTTGAGCGCCTCGGAAGTCATTGCACCATTCACTGGAGAGACGTATTCCAACTGGATACGCTCATCACTTTGAAGTGCTGAGAGATCGAACATCGGATAAGAGGGACCTCCGTCTGGTCGCAGAAAATCTGAGCTCAATGCGATACGAAATTTATCTTCAGTTTTTGGTGACACCACCGCTTTCCCTTAAATAAGATTTTGTAATGCTTCAAACTCTTTACACCTATTGCCTAAGCATTATAGCGTACCGAAATCAATTGACATCGGCATGAGCAAACACTTCCTGGAATACTTCGTTGCTGTGTGACCTGATGTACTTAATTGGCGAGTATTATCAAAGCTTATACATTGCCTCAATTTGACCGACATGTTCTGAAGTAAACTTGAAAATACGCCCTGCATTAGGTTGGGATGATCTAGAAATGCTATCCAAGTTGGCCTACGCTGTAGTTACACGTAATTCAGAACAATTCGCACCACCGAAAGCTGGACAACTGACTTGAGTAGCTGGCAGATGAAATTCGGTGAACAATGATCCATCAGGATGATATGCCGCAACTTTGGAGGCACCCCAAAGTGCTATCCAAACATTCCCTTGAGAATCAACAATTGCACCATCAGGTATTGTGTTGGATTCAAAGGAAAGAAAGACCTTACGTTCAGATACAGGAAGCCCTGTCGAAGGATTCAATTCAACGCGCCAAACTAAATTTAGAGCACTGTCAGCGAAGTAGCCGATAGAACCATCCGCTGTAAAACAAGTCGAATTAGGTATCGTTACGTTGGAATAGAGCAATTGCAGCTTACCAGAGTTGACATGATAGATAGATCCAGCTCCCTTTTCTGCCTTACAACCCATGGTCCCGAACCAAAATGATCCGCTTGGGTGCACTCTGCAATCATTGCTACGCGTCAGGGGATTGTTAGACTCAATTTCTAAGTAACGTTCCCACTTTTGGTCAACAAGATTCAAAATATGTAGGCCATCATCGACTGCTACAAGAAGCCGGCTACTATCAATACGGGCAGCCGCACTTGCCATGCCAGGACACTCGATTACCTTCGTAGATTGATCATCAATTTGTTCATAAAACTTAGAATTTAGAATATCAAACCAGCAAAAGCTACGACGCTCAGGATGCCAAAAAATCCCCTCTCCCAATTCGCAAACAGGCCCGTTGCAAACTTCCATTGATTTCATTCATGACTCCAAAGATTGAAATTGAATGATTTAGCTGAGAACTGAGTAAAAATTGTTGAAGCTTCTGTCCATTTCAACTTGCTTGGGGAAATAAAGTATAATTTTCAGACTATGTTTTGAGGGGCTACCCAAGTCCCTTCAATGTTGGATCTCTCCATAGCAAGGGCAACTTTCATTTCTCCTAACGCGTACTCTGCACTGGCATCAGGGATTTTCCCTGCTGAAACACAGGAATAGAAATCATGAAACTGATGGTAAAAGGAATTGATGTATCCGTGTTCGTTCAAAACTTGAACGCCTTCAGGGTGCTCTTGATCAAAAATATAAACTCCATTACCTTCAGGACCGACTACGATTTCACCAAGGGTACCAGTAATTCTGAATGGGTAGTCTTTTGAAAACACGGTCTTTTCAGTGAGGATGCCCTCAAAAATAGCAGTCACAGAATTTTCAAAAGTGAATATTGCCTGAGATAAACTTTCACCTTCCATCAAAGGGTGAGGATAAGAAAACTTACTAAAAGTCCCTATGATTTCACCAAACCAAAATCTTAATGGGCGAATCCAATGAGCACCACCATCAATGGTAATCCCACCACCAGTAGCTGTTAGAGAGTATCTCCATGCCTTGGATTCAGAATCACTCTCTAAAACACTATAACTATCAAATATATCCCTATCGGATGCTTGTCTAAATGAGGCTTTTGCTGTGACAATTTCACCGATAACGCCTTGTAAGAGCAATTCTTTGACTTTTAGTATTTCAGGCCAGTATTGGCTATTTTCAGCAATCATAAAAATTTGGTCAGATCTTCTTGCACAATCTAGTATTCTGAAGGCAGAATCTAGTCTGTGAGCCATAGGTTTTTCAAGAAGAATATTCAATTTTTGGTTTAGAGCTCTGAGCGTAAGATCCTCATGTAAATAATGTGGTACAGAAATAATGACAGAATCTAAATCCATGTCTTGGGCAGCTTCTTCAAGTTGACTAAATATTCTGCAGGACAAATTGTATGTTCTTTTAAATCTTTCAGCATTAAAGAGATTGGTGTCAATTAGCGCAACAATTTCGATAGGTTGTGCAAAATCCAAAGTATATCTAATGATAGACTCAATATGTATAGCAGCTATTCTGCCGCAACCAATCAAAGCTAATTTCATAAAATACTCATCATGGTAAGAATTATATTCGACTCAGGAATCGCTGCTTTTGGGCATCAATTATTAAAGCTACCAGAATAATAAAACCACGCACAGCATTCACCCAATAAGGATCAACATTCATCAAATTTAATGCATTATTAATAATTGCCAGAAGAAGAACTCCAGCAAGTGCTCCAATCAAAGAACCTTCCCCACCCTTAAGACTAACACCACCGATCACAGCAGCTGCAACAACATTAAGTGTAAGTTCGGCACCGAGGTTTGGCACAGAAGTTTCCAATTTACCCAAGAGCATCCACCCTGCAAAGGCTGCAAGAAAACCACTTACTGAGTAGACAAAAAGAACAATTCTCTTTTGGTCAATACCAACTGCTTGAGTCGTCTTGATATTACTACCTACAAAGAGAATTTGGCGACCAAGTGTTGTTTGCTTTACAAAAAAATGAAAAACGAGAAACACTACAATCATAGTGATGATAGGCATCGGGACTTCAAAGAGTTGTCCGCCACCGAGAAAATTAAAAGAATCTGGTGTTCCAGGCATCACAGCACCCTCACTGATAACGTAACCAAATCCTCTGAGAACGAGTTGCATCGCTAGAGTTACAATAAAGAAATTCATACCAACATAGGCTATCAGAAGACCATTTATGAATCCAAATATTGTCCCTAAAATGAGCATAATTGGAACAACCAAAGCGGGAACCAATTCGATACCGAGTCCACCTGCTTGAGCAAAAGTTGATTCGGCTGCCGGAAGCATTAACCAAGCTGCAATCACAGTTACGATAGAGACATTACCTTCTGCAGAAAGGTCTAAATTTCTTGCAAAAAGACATAGAGCCTGTCCTATGACCATAATTCCTAATACACTCCCACCGATCAAAATATTTTGAATGTTTGTCGCAGAAGAAAAGTTGGGAATCAGGAAGGAAAAGCAAGAAAAAGTTGCAATTAGTACGTACCAGATAAAATACTTAAACAAATGTTGCATAACTTGTTCACTGGGACAGCAGGCTTAGAAGTGGACTTGTTCCATAG
>WTIF01000057.1 GCA_011522845.1 Deltaproteobacteria bacterium | reverse complement strand
GGAGATGGAGCCAAGCCAGAGCATCCTGTTGTTCCAAACGTACCGGGCTCATCGTTAATTCAGGTTGAGATGCTTCAGGGGCTCACTCTGAATCTTTACACAACCACTGTTATGAGAATGAGCGAGTTTTTTGTTTGCTGGAATGAACATGGGTTTATTTTAGGGATGTGTGCTAGTTGAGATGCGTGCTATGGTATCCATAAATTAGTCTGATTCCACACAACTTCATGCAAAAAGTGAGAAAAGCCTTGTCCGAGTCTACTGCCTCCACTCCCATGATCTACTACCACTCTCAAACCCCAGGTGACCTGGAAGCCACGCTAGCCCATGGGGCATCACTGACCTGTGGCAAACTATTGTTAATGCGCCATTCGGTGAGGCCACCTTTTCCTCCAGGAGTTTTTCATTTTCAGGTGGATCTGACTCCTGAGGGTGTTCGGCTGGCAGAGGCTTTGGGGACACGATTGGGAACTCAGCTGATTTCATTGGATTCCAGCACGTCTAGTCGTTGCCTGCAAACAGCAGAAGCAATTGGTCGTGGTTCTGGTCAACCCGTGCCCGTACGAGTCAATCCAAAGCTTGGGGACAAAGGGGTTTTTGTTCAAGATTCAGATCGCAATCATCAGTACATGGTGGAGCAAGGCCCGCTGGGATTGGTCAATGCGGGCTTGCGTGGGGACAGTGATTGTGGACTGAACCCAGTACGAGCCGCGACGCAGGAGTTGCTGCAGGATCTCTGGAAGGAAGGCTTACCGGAGGGAACCTGTCGGGTGGCTGTAACGCATGACACGATGTTATCGCTGATCCTAGGGGTGCTGAGTGGTCGCCAAGCACTAGATGAAGAAGATTGGCCGAAAATGCTGGAAGGTGCGCTGCTGTGGGTGGAAGAAGACCGATTGTGTTGGTGCTGGCGTGGAAAGCTATACAGCCAACCACGCCAGGAGTGGCTGGGTTAATTTACAACTGGCAACCCAAAGACTTGTAGTTCAATTGTCGCCAACTCTGGTCAGCAGGCCGATAACGTTGAATCTTGCGATTTCCACTCTGATCACATTCCGTGAGGTAGATAAATTCTCGTAAAGCTGAGGCCCGAACAACGCGATAATCCTTTCCAATTGCGCGTTCTGTCTCGATTTGCCAGGACTGAGTTTGTGGATCGAAGCTCTCCATACGAACCAGACCGACTTCGGAGTACAAGCGGAAGGGTTGGTTCTGAACAGTCACGTTCAGTTCGCAGTTTTCTTGCTCCCATTCACATTGAGGGGATGGAGTTTGGCGTGCTACCTCACGGGCGTTGGCTAAGGAAGAACTCTCTTCTTGGACGGGGAGAGGAGCGCAGGCGAGACATCCACTTCCTAGTAACCATAGTGCGATATATTTTAATTTCTTCATAAAAATCCGAAAAATCTTGCAAACTAAGCTTGATTTGGGTTTTTCTGGTGGCCCTACCTAATGGGCCTCTAGCTCAATCGGTTAGAGCACCCGACTCATAATCGGTTGGTTCCCGGTTCAAGTCCGGGGAGGCCCACTCTCACGATACTCCCCTGTCTGAAAGCATCTGCTGCGGAGCGACCGATCAGGTCAACTGTCCATATCTGTCAATTAGAGAACTAATTGTACCAAAATTTTTATCGTACCACAATAAAGGTTCTAAGAAATTGTTGCGGTACAAAAAGGAGGAGTGGGGAAGCTTAGTTGGTGATGGCGTCCAGTGGCACACTGCTGAGGAAAGGCTTGAGAACGTCTTCGTTGAAGGTCACCCCAATACCGATGAAGTAGTCACGGAAGGACTCCTCTTCACTGATGAAGTCATCCGCACCGGCAGTGACAAAGAGATTGGAATGGAAGCGCCAACTGGCTCCTGCCTTGAGATGGGTGCCAAATTCACCTCCAATATCCCAGACGTCCAGATAGGTGCGGTACTGCTCGTCACGACCAAAGAGTTGTTCCACTCCCAGCCCAAAACTGTTTTCAAAGAGGCCAATTTTGAAGAGAGTGTCGTAGAAGCGTTGCACGACTTGAGCAGAGAATTGTAAACTTTGTTCAACTTCCAGCCGCTCTTCCTCAATGTAGGTGATTTTGCCATTCTCTTCGCGTGTAATGTAATCCTTGGTACGAGTTCTGATTCCACGTGGATTATCGACCAACTCCAAGCGATAGAAACGATCCTTGAGCGGCTGCAACTGGACACTTAGGTAGCCCTTTGAAGAACTTTCTGGGCCATAAGCAGCCTGATTGGAGCCGTACAATTCAGCTCGGACGCCAATGTCGAGCTTGAGGCGGTTGACATCACCAAGCAATCCGTTGATGCTGCCGATGGCTTCGTTTAACTCGTCGACCGTTTGCTCATCGTTGACCAGCTTGCCGATGGTGCCCTCCCCTCTTTCAATCTTGCCGCTGATCGACTCCACGTTATCCATCGTACGATCCAGCTTGGCCAGAGAGCGGTCCAGATTATCGACACTACTTTTCAGAGAGCTGCGGTTTTCTTCAAGAATGCCACGGAGATTGCCTGTGATTTCAGGTCCATCTTGGGCGAGGGATTCGGTGAAACTGTTGAGATTGTCCACCACTTGTCGCAGTCCAGATCGGTTCTCAGTGGTGATGGTCTCGAGTTGAGAAGAGAACTGCTTCAGGTTAGCGAGAATGATCTTGACCTCGCCTTTGTTTTCGCCAGAGATTTCGGCAAGATCACTGCTGAAGGTTTCGATCTGACGCATAATGGATTCAATTCGCTCGTTGACGGTTCCCGTCAGTTCCTCTGTATTCTGAGTAAGCCCTTCGATGTTGTCGAGAATCCGTGTCAGCCGCTGTTCGCCCTGAACTCCACCGAGCGAACGATCCAGCGCGCCTGTGACGCTTTTCACGTCACGCAGGATGGAACCGAGGCTATCGATCATGCTGTCGATGTCACTTCCTGGAATCACCAGTTCGATCTCGTCTCCATCCTGCATGGTTCCACTCATCGAGTTACCTTGCAGGACTTCGACAAACTTGTCTCCAAGGATCCCAACAGACTTGATCGTCGCAGCGCTATCACGGTAAATCGGATACTTGGCGTAGAGTTTAAGGATAACCCGCGCTTCGGAGCCTTCGAGTTCAATCGCATCTACGGTTCCAACCTTGATTCCTGCAACGCGCACGGCGGAGCCAGTTTGTAAGCCGCCAGAGTTGCGAAAGAGCGCGCCAATACGGTAGGTTTCATCCAACTCAGGGTTCCAGCCGGTGACAACAATCGAAGCTGTGACGATTAGGCCAGCTGCCAGTAAGATCAGCCCGCCAACTTTGAACTCAGCGCGCATCGTTTGGTAGCAGGTAGGAGAGGGAGAGGATGGGATCAGGCGACGCCGGAATGTAGCCGATGTCCGGAACCTTCATCCGAGCGATGGCAACGATGGTGTGCATGAACTCCGTTAGGACTGGGGCGCGGATCGCCTGTTGAAGACAGATCATTTAATCACCTCATGCAACATGAATTCCGATTTGCATTTGTTCAATCAGCTTTTTGAAGAAGGGGAGGATCCTTCATTCCACCTAGCGCCGTCATTGCCAAGCTTGCAGGAACTCTTCGCAGACTGGTTGGATCTCTTTCTACAGGCCTGGGAACTTCCTACACATACCGCGGCGCGCTGGGAGGAACTACGAGGCCTGTACTCGTTGACTGAGAGAATATCTCTGCAGTATTGCCGGAGTGATCAACTGGAGAGGGAACTGCGGCAACTAGGTGTTTTTGATGAGAGAGAAGTCAAACAACTGACAGATGGTTTGCAGGTATTCCTGAAGATTGTGAGGAGTAGCGAGTTGCAACCAATCCGTCTGTGTACTCTGGAAATGCTGGAACTCTGGTGGCAGGCGCTTCCTGAAGCGTTTGCGTGGGATCAACTAAAGCTGATGCGCAGTTGGGGCCTTGATGTCGCATGGCGAAAGCAGGCTTGGCGGGTTTGGTGGCGTTTTCAGCAAGGCAAACAGCCCTTACCAGAACACCCAAGGCAGTGGGTTTCACTTTGTCAGCAGGTGGCCCAGGAGCGCGATTGCCCGATCACCAAAGTGGAAGAACAGGTCGCACGATGGGCGGGAGTACATTTACGTCAGGAAGGCCCTTGCCAAACCAGTCCCAACTGCGCAACGTGTCGAATTCAAGTGCACTGCCGATGGACTCAGGAGGAAACCCCTCCAAGTGATGTAGAATTAGCCTGGCAGGCCCAGGATTTCCAAGGAGTTTCCACCCAACAATTGATAGAGGCCCTGATTCCAACATTGAATCTACCCGAAGAGTCAGGGCAGACAAAGGAAGGAAGCCTTTTGCGCAGAGTAGAGGGCTGGTCTGTTCAGCAGTGGCAACAACAAAGCGAGAAAGCTTTTCGAGAAACCCAGCTGCTATTAGAACTGTGTCGACGTCATGGTGAGGAGCGTCTGCAACCAGGAGAGACGTTCCACAATAGTGGAGATCTATTCCGTCACTTTCGTCATCGGTTGAGGTTACTTAAACAAGAGGTCTTTCTAGTCGTTTTGTTGGATAACAAGCATCGTTACTTGGGGGAACAACTGATCACACAGGGCTTGCTCAACCGGAGCTTGGTTCATCCAAGAGAAGTGTTTGCACAAGCTGTTGAACAACGAGCGGCTGCTTTAGTTTGCTTGCACAACCATCCTTCTGGAGATCCACAACCATCGTCAGAAGACCACAAGGTGACACAGCGACTCAAGGAATCTGGTCAATTACTCGGAATCCCTTTGCTAGATCACTTGGTGATTGGTGAAGAGCGTTATGTGAGCTTCGCAGACGAAGGCTGGCTTTAGGCCTTTACAACATCCAAAAATTGGAAGTCATCAGTCATTTTTGATAACCGCCCATGAATCATTCTCCACTCCTCTCGATCATCATCCCCACCTACAAAGAAGCTGGCAACATCAAGAACTTGATTGAGGAAATCCTGGAATACTGTGACCGGGATTCTCTGGAAATTCTGGTGGTTGATGATAACAGCCAGGACGGCATTGATGAGCAAATCCGCCTAATCTATGAGCGGGGCATCAACGTTACATTACTTCAGCGCCTAGAAAATCGGGGTTTGGCAACAGCTGTCAAATTTGGGATGGACCGGGCAAATGGGAAGTATTTGGTCTGCATGGATGCAGACCTTTCTCATCCACCGGCTGTCATCCCAAAAATGCTGAGGGTTTTGGAAGAACAGCGCACAGTAGAAGTGGTTGTGGGGAGTCGCTATGTTGAGGAAGGAGGTTTTGCTGGAGAGTGGAATCAATATCGCCAATGGAACAGCAAGATTTCCACAATGCTGGCGAATTTGGTGATTCATGATCTTGGCGTGAAAGATCCGATGTCTGGATACTTCTGCATTCGTAAGGAGGTTTACCGGCGGGCAGCGTACATCAAACCGATTGGCTATAAGATCTTGCTAGAGCTGTTAGTAAAATGTGGATGCTCAAAAGTTGTTGAGGTGCCGATTACGTTCCGGGAACGCGCAAAAGGTGAATCAAAGTTGAACCTGCGTGAGCAGATGAACTATCTGAATCACCTCAGCAGATTGTTTGATTTCAGTCATCCTCAGTGGAGCGCAGCGATCAAGTATCTGATCGTCAACGTGTTGGGAGTCAGCCTGATGCTCTTGCTATGGCTGATTCTGCCTGCTGCAGAAGGTGTCATCGTTCCAGTTGCGCTCAGCTACCTGGGAGTCATCGCAACAAATATCTTCTTTTTCGGGAGATATGTTCATTACAACGCTGATCAAATGGAAGTCGGCTTTCCTTGGATAAGTTTCACATTGATTACAACCGCTGAGTACATCTTTGTCCTAGGCTTTGCCTTTTTCGTCCTAAATACCGTGAGCATGGCTGGATTGCTTGGACTTGGGGCGCTAGGAGCGTTATTCCGGTTCATGCTGAGGAAGTTGGTTGGACATGATAGTCGTGGACCTGAGGTAATCAGCAACTACAAAAATTCATTCAATTATTCTTCTGAGGAAGTGAGTTGTTTAGGATGTGGAAATCATCATTTTTCGTACCCTTACATTAATAAGTTCAGTTGGTTATTACAGTGCAAGTCATGTGGTTTTATGTTCGTTCATCCACAACCCACAAAAGAAGAATTGGACGAGATTTATTCGGAAAATTACTTCGATGAGTGGGGAAGTAAAGAGGCTAAGGATGCATTACGAAAAATCAAAAAGAAGACATATGAAAGCCAACTTGTAGAAATTGAGAAAATTCAAAAAATCCACACAGTTTTAGATATTGGGTGTGGTTTGGGATATAGCCTGGATGCAGCCAAGGAACACGGATATAAGGTTGCTGGTGTCGAATCTAATCAATCAGTTGTATCAGAAATTAGAAAAAGACATAAACAAGTATATACCGATTTGAATGAGGTGCTAGAATTAAGAAAAAAATATGATCTAGTTACTCTAATGGAAGTTCTTGAGCATTTACCAGATTTACCAAAGTTATTCAGTCAATTACATCAAGTGACTCATGAAAACTCTCTAGTGATGCTAACAACAATCGATGCTGATTCTGGTCGAGCTAAGTTCTTGAAAGATGGGTGGTACCATATACATCATGATCATCTCTGGTATTTTACACCAAGAATTTGTACAGAACTATTTGAAAGA
>WTIF01000035.1 GCA_011522845.1 Deltaproteobacteria bacterium | reverse complement strand
TCGAGATCAGCGTGAGCCTGCGCAACTTCACGTAAAGGATAGCGTTGATTGATTGAAATCTTGACCTTCCCGCTACCAATAGCTCCGAACAGTGCCTGGGAACTGTCGAGTAATTCTGCACGAGTAGCGACATAGGAAAAGAGTGTGGGACGCGTGTAGAACAAACTCTTTGGATTGAAGACTCGCAGATCCACCGGA
Source organism: Deltaproteobacteria bacterium (assembly GCA_011522845.1). Lineage (GTDB taxonomy): Bacteria > SAR324 > SAR324 > SAR324 > NAC60-12 > JCVI-SCAAA005. Next base: position 6,440 of record WTIF01000035.1, on the reverse strand, counting down.
GGCACTGGTCCAGAAGATTGACCAAAGCTCACGAACAAACCTCTTGTACTCAGACAGCCGATCGTCCCATCGAAAGTGTCGCGCCCTACTGAATCGTAGACCAACCGAACGCCCTTCCCATTGGTAATTTCCATCACCTGATCCAAGAAGTTCTCTTGCTCATAATTGATTACGAAGTCACATCCGTTGTCTCGAGCCAAAGATTCCTTGGCGGGTGAACTGACTGTGCCAATCACCGTGCAACCCAAGGCTTTTGCCCACTGACAGGCAATTAGTCCAGTTCCTCCAGCAGCAGCGTGAAAGAGAATCACATCATCTGCCTGCACTCTTCCGATACGGCGTAGCAGGTATTCTGCGGTCATTCCTTTGAGCATGGAGGCTGCGGCTACTTCATCTTCCACGTCATCTGGAATGGGAACCACCAGATTGGACGCAATCTGGGAGACTTCACTATAAGCGCTGGTCCCACTGACATAGACAACCCGGTCTCCTTTCTTGAATTCTTTGACTGCACTACCAACTTCTTCCACAACGCCAGCGGCTTCCTTACCTAGTCCGCATGGTGGGTTGAGAGGATAGAGACCACTTCGCTGGTAGGTGTCAATGAAGTTCAGACCAATGGCTGTGTGGCGAATGCGGATTTCTTCAGAACCAAGTTCAGGCAGATCGACGGATTCCCAGCGCATGACTTCCGGACCTCCCTGTTCGTGAATACGAATCGCGTTCGGCATGATCTCCTCAAGAATGATGAGTTAAAATGTGTCCCTTGAGAATAACGATCAGAAATTTTCTGGCAAGTGGGAAACGTACATGTCACCCAAAAGTTTTATTGTATAGGACTTACGCAGAAGTATCGCGAAAGCTAGATACCTGAGTTGTTTGCAGAGGTAGGCATCTAGTAAGGCCTGTTTGAGAGCATAGACGGTTGTCTTAACCAGTAGGGCTGTCTTATGGAGGCGGCCCAAGCCAGCAGCGAGGCTGTGATGTGATTGAGTTGAGCTCTTTGTTTTTGGGATTGACACCGTTGCACTCCGGTGGTTTGTTTCCATTGACGCTGAGTACCGTGTCGTCAAACATTTAGATAGCCTTGGTTGCTGAATTGAATCTGATTACACAAGTACTGCTGCAGAGACCTCAGTGTCCATTTCTGGCGGGGTAGCTAACGATTGATCGGATCATGGCTCCAAAGATCGGAGTGGTCGGCAAAGTAGATCTGTGTGAAGTTGTCGAAACTGCTGGCTAGAAATTCACTGTATGATTGCAGCATCGGTGACGAACGAGTCGTCATGGTAGCCTCTAAAATTTGGTCCTGTGTAAGTCCTGATGAACAAGAATTTTTTGGAGAAATCCTGATGCACTTTGGTAGTCAATTTCACGCACAAAGTTTACAACGCAGAAAAATTCTTTTGGATGAAAAGACGGATGGTGGTTCGGCAGGATAGTTCAATGAATGGCACAGGGGTTTCATGATTTGTGTCTCTAACAAGCACTAAACAGTGATCGACCTTGATTGAAAATCCTTTGGGCCAGATCCTTCATATTTTGACTACATCCAATTGGAGAGGGAGGGCTTGGAGTCAAATGGTTGGATGAAAAATTGTAACGAAAGAGTCGAATGAAAAATTGGTTGTGGTTATTGAGTCTGTCTCTGCTGATAGGTTGCTCTTCAAACCAACATGATCTCTATTTTCCTCAAGGCGAGCGAGAGGTTCTGGGTCTTCAGGCATTTCAGAGCTGTGGGCATGAAAACTACCAAGTACTGAAGGAAGGCCAGGCTGGACCGTACGATCATGCCTTGATTGAATGTGGTGAGCATCCCCGGTGAGCATCTGCCAGTCCTGGAACCGCTAGCCAGTCAGTTTCCAACTGCTGGAGACTGCTCAAGGTGCCGATATCTCGCCAATAGGCGGAGCCGATATCTACGGTTCGGATTTCTTCACCTCGGGTGACCTGCTCTAGGTAAACGGGAATAATTCTGAAGACTTCCTGCTCAGGCAAAACTTCAAAAATCCTTGGGGCAACCAGATGAATCCCACAAAAGCCGACTTCTCGCAGGCGGCCAATTGGGTCTCGTAGAATGCGGTGATCCTGTTGCTTCACATAGTGAACCCCACAGAGAAGATCAGCCTCGTCAACGAGCAGGCGATTATTGGTTGGGCGTTGCTGTACGAGAAGGGTTGCCAGCGGGTTGGTTTCAGAGTGAACTTGCCAGGCAGTAGTCAAATCAGCGTTGGAGAAGACATCTGCATTGTGCAGTAAAATCGGCATGTTCATGGACCAAAAAGAACGGCTTTGCCGCAGTCCACCACCAGTATCGAGAAGGATTGGTTCGTGTGAGATTTGTAGGTTCAGAGAAGCAGGAGTGCGAGCTTCAACAAAGCGATGGATTTTATCTGCGTGTGCATGTGTGTTGATCACGACCTGCTGGACTTGCTGCTGTTCGAGTCTGCGCAGAATCCATTCAAGCGCAGGAATGCCGTGAATTGGGGCGAGAGCTTTGGGAAGTTGTTTTGTCAGAGGAGCCAAGCGGGTGCCGAGTCCAGCGGCAAAAACCAAGGCTTGTGGAGTCACTCGAACTCAGAGTCTTGATCTAGGCGACTCGGAGTAGCCCCACGTTGATTTAGGTACTTACCTGCATAAGGTTGCTCTGCCGTTTCGAGCATCTGGACAAATACGATTTGACAGATACGAACCCCAACTTGCAGAACGATTGGAAACGGAGACTGGTTTTCCAGTTCCAGAGTGATCTGGCCCTCAAAACCAGCATCGATAAAGCCTGCGTTTTGAACCTGTAATCCAAGTCGACCAATGCTGGAACGACCCTCGACATAAGCAGCCATGTTGTTGGGGATCCGAATGCTCTCACGCGTTGTGGCCAGGACAAAGTGATTGGGTAGCAGCTCATAGCTCTCGGCTACTTCAGAGGCATATTCAACAGGTTCACCCAGCACAATTTTTCTTCGAGAGGGGGCTAGCCAGCTGAAGCTATTGCCCAAGGTTAGATCTACACTAGAGGGGCCAATTTTGACTCCCTCTGGGAGATAGCCCTGAGTGACCATCTGGCGGAGGTGAGTATCAGGAACGATCATAATTTTGATTTGTTAACAGCATTTTTAGGCAGAGCATGCAACCGAACCAGCCACCAAGTTTACTCGCAGATTTCAAGGAGTCTTGCAAAGTTTGTGAGGGGAGTGGTCGAAAATTAGGGTATTTGGAAATCGATACTTTGCAGCCTCATCTTTCACAGAAATGCTTTCAATGCCAAGGACGAGGCTACACGTTGACGCAGTTAGGTGAAGACTTACTGGAACTCTACCGCCCAGCTATCCAACAGTGGATTCGTGAAGAGCTCGCGCGCGCAGACACACGTTGAACTTAGGCTTCTAACCAAAATGCGCTACTGCGTTGCTCGGAACGTTCTAGCAGTTTCCAGCGTACGATTGGAATTTCTCGAAGCAACTCTGAATCACTGATTTTGTACACTCGTGAGTCTTTAACCGCTCTCATCAGGAAACGACGCTGTTGTCCGAGAATCGTTTCTTCACCACAGAATTCCCCTTCTTCTACAATCTGTGGAGTCTTCTCTTCCATTAACAACTCAATCTGCCCTCGACGGATCAACACCAGGGAGGGTTGAGTGAGTTCGATCTCACTGCCTTCAGGATAGAACTCCTGCTCCATCACCTGGGCGATCTTCGTCTGAATTGGATAAGAGACCGACTCTCCAAATAAAGGTGTGGACCGCATGAACTCAATGCGATCTTGCACTCGCTGGATTTCGTTGAAAATCCGGTTCCTTGCGACAAACTCCTCGAAGAGATGACTGGGAATCTGGAGAGTCTCAATGTAGCTGGCAGCCCGGTAGGTGCCGAAGTTGATCAGTCCAAACAAGGCCCCCATATCTCCAGCCAAGGAACCTGCAGAAAGGATGTTGTTGACTTTGCTCTCAGCACGGATGAACTCCACACTGCCGGTCAGAATCAAATAAACGTGGGCCGGAGCCTCGTTATTCTTGAGCAAAATGGTCCCTGCACTAAACGGCACTCTTGGGCAGTTCAGCAGCATGTTGATCTCGCTCTCAGGAACCGTCGGGTAGTAGGCATGGAGATACTTTGCTGCGTACTTCAGGTAGTAGTCAATCTTGCCTGGGATCAGTACGTCTGTCATCCCAAAGGCCAAACCGGAACCGATCTCTTTTTCCTGGTTCGTCAGAGGACTGGCTTTGTGTGAGAGCACAATCTTTGTTGAATTGTCCGCTCGAAAATCAGTCGCCAAGCCGTGGATCATCCCTCCCCCAATATCGATCTTTTTCAGGTTTACCTTGGTCAGGTAATGGGATCGGGTGCGCTCGTAGAGTTCACGGGAAATTCCAGGGGCTTTCGGATCGTCACTGATCATTCCTTCTAAAACACTTAAGGCCGTAATGTCTGCGAGATGAGCGTAAGTGACATGGCCCTCCTTCCAAAGAGTACGTAGGAAGAGGATGTTGGTCTCTACCGGGTGAGGTGAAAATACTGGGAAGACTTCCAAGCCATTGACGTTGTTCCAAGTATCAAATTCGAGATCGTGCACCTCAAAAAACTCATCGAACTGATTCTCATCAATTGACATCAAGGCTGCCAATTTCTTGGTAACAGATTCACGAACGAGTCGAGTTGAGTAGTACTTAATACGGTGATCAGAACGAATTAATGAGGTCAGCCCAGCAAAATGGTCATCGTGCGCATGGGTGTGGAAGATGCCTTCGATCTCATTGACGTTGATGCCCAGCGCGTTGAGACTGTGAGAAATGTTGGGCCCAGCGTCAATTAGGTAGATACGTCCCTGAAATGTGACGATGCTAGCCATGCAGGGGCGGTTGGTATCCCATCCATCGCCCTCGCCAGAGTGTGTGATTGCGAAGTAATCGCGACTGACCTGATGTGCTCCAAGTTCATAGGGTGTTTCATAGGCCTCTCCCTCGCTCAAATTCAGATCGACCTGCACCGAGTCGCCTTCATAGCTGAACTCGTAGATATTGAAGCCAAGTCTACGAACAAGAACCCCATTTCGAATCTCCACTGCCTGATCACGAACAATGCAGTCTTCAAGCAGATCCTCCGTTGGACGGATATTGCCGAAGGCAAAGCGGAGTTTCATTCTCATCATCTCATCAGCGACATCAGGCGCGATACCAGCCGCTTCGATCTCCTGCAGGGAAATCAGACCGTAGTTACCCCGATAGATATAGTTCATTTGTGAGCGAACGATCTCTTCTTGGCCGATCAGGATCGGTTTGTGTCCTGTGTTGTTCGGATGATTGGGGATGATGATGCCCTGGCGATAGAGCATCTGAAGCACTGGAAATTCCGCGAGATTGGCGAAATGTCCGTTCTGCAGTGAGAGGTCTGAGAGCAGGATGGCGTTGGGCCCTGTCTCATAAGTTACTCCGTTCTTCTCGATCCACTGTATCAAGCCCTTCTTCATCAAGTGCTTGACGCTATCAGCTGGACAACCGCAAAGAATACGAAGTTGGGCCTGTGGAACAGCAACCCAGTAGACTCCCGTAGTAATCTGGGTTTTTTCGATCAAAAAACACCTCCCTGACGACGATTCATGGGCAAAAAGACAAAAGGGTATCCCAAGCTAGCGATGCTCTGATTCGATGACAAGATGAAAATCCTTGGTTTGGATTCGGCTAATAAGCTGGAATTAGCCTATCTGTTGGATAGGTAGATAGACTTGGAACAAAGCCCCACCTCCAGGGATCGGTTGGTAATTCAGGAGACCAGCGTGAGATTGAATGATGCGGTAAGAAATTGACAAACCCAGCCCATGTCCAGTTGGTTTGGTTGTAAAGAGGGGTTGAAACAACTGTCCGATGTGTTTGTCCGCTACCCCTGGTCCTTGGTCCTGTACTTCGATCAGCACATACTTTCGCTGGGGAGTGAGATGTTTCCCGGCTAGTTGCCATTGACTACAGAAAGAACTGCGGATTGTTACTTCCCCACCTTCGGGAGAAGCTTCAATGGCGTTTCTGATCAGGTTTAAAAAGACTTGGTGTAACTTATCACGATCGCCCTCAATCTCAGGCAGGGATGGGTCAAAAATACGGTTCAGTAGCAATCGCCGATTGCCTCGGTTTTCTTCAAACCAAATAACAGTCTCTAGTAATTCGTGGATATTGAAAGGCTGGGCGGATAAGGGTAGAGGATCGGAGTGCAGCAGCAATTCTTCTAACAGGCGCTCAATTCGATTGATTTCCTCCAAAACCATCTCCGAAGGCTCTGTGGAGATCCCCAGTTCCTCCAAATCCCTCATTTGTAGCTGGGTAGCCCCCTTGATTCCGCCGAGAGGATTTTGAATTTCATGAGCCATCGAGGAAGCCAACATTCCGATTGCGTTGTTGAGCTGTAACTTCTGCTCCCTCTCTTGCTTGTCACGCTGCGCTGATATGTCAT
>WTIF01000421.1 GCA_011522845.1 Deltaproteobacteria bacterium | reverse complement strand
GAGCAATTCCGGAAAGCAAATCAATACTAAAACCAATGCCTACATAGCCGTCAACCCGGTAGTATTCGAAGGAGATCACCGTGGGTTCAACTTTGGGATCATAAGCGACTGCCCCGTACTCACTCTCTAGACTGCTCAGGTAATCATTGTCAACAGCAAACGGTGGCGCATTGCGATTGGTGTCAATACTGCCGTACTGAAGTGAAGCAAAGTAGAAGGTCTGCTCGACCGCTTGAGCTGAGTTAAGCATGACGGACCAAATCAGCAAGAGCAGGCCCCAAGGAATGACTTGCCTTACCATCTCAACCCCGCATCGAAGAAGACAACAAAGTCAGTTTCATTGCCACGATTGCTGTAATCCTGCACAAAGCCAGTGTCGAACTGAAGATTGTAGATTTGAATCTTGTAACCGACCATGATCAATGCGGTAGATGCCTGAAGATTATAGTTATCAACCTCTTCAGGAATTGATGAGGATGGATTCCCTTCCGCTGGAAAAATGCTGGTTTGAATCACGTTCTGGATGACCAAGGATTGATTGGAGAACATCATCCATTCTAAACTGATAAAGCGATGAAAGACTGAGTCCGAAACCCAATCGGGGTTGCTACCAAAGTTGGTCATTCCCTGACCAAAGTACACAAACCAGGGATCGAAACCCTTGGAAAAAGTGAGCATGTAGCCCCAGTCATCTGTACCAGAACTGGTTTGCCCTCCATCCGTTTTCTCCCCATTAGCAACTTTGTAATTGAGTTTCATAGTGAAGGCAGGCATGATCCTGCCTCCTTCCCATAAATTCCACTTGGCACCTAGGCTGGTGTCCCCCCGTTTTCCAAAAAATGTGTCCCCAAAAACACTGGAATCGTCTGCAACCAGTAGTTCTCCATTGCGGGCAACAAAATAGCCAAACTTATTGCGATCAGAATATTCCCGATAGGCCCCCTCTCTTTCACCATCAGATACCCCCAATGTTGCATGAACAGCCTCTACGTATTCGTCCATGATTCCACCTGTCATGGTGAGAAAGGGGACCTCAAGAGACACTTCAAAAGAGGCGGACATCCCATACTTGAAACGGAAGTTTTGACGATAGCTCTCCACATCCATGTACAGGCCCAAATTTGGCACGGCTTGGCCTGTATCTGCGCTGTTGAAATCACTGGCAACAATTCCCCGATCATATTCCGTTTTGGTGATCTTCTGAGTGCTGCCCTGGGTATTGACAAAGGTATTCGCCATCGAGAAGCTGTAACTAGTCAAGGCTTCCCCATCAGGTAAGGTAGCCGTGCTCTCCGGATACATCCACAAGTAGGCATGGGTCACCGGGTAGTGGTTCCTTACTTCCAGGGGGCCCAGGCCTGCGTTACGAGTACGAGCCGACAACGTAGATGCTGCGAGAAAAAAGATTAGTAATAGACAGGGGAAGGCAAGTCGATTCATGTGCGGAGATGCCGTCAGCGTGAAGGTAGTGAAATCCGGCAGAAAAGATGCTTGACGGCAATCAAGACCTGTACCAATTCATGGGAATAAGAGAGGTTCGTGGCTAAGCTCAATGAAATGATCAAAGATTTTAGACTCTCCATCGATCAAAGTATTGAGGCGCTGGCTCTGCTGATGCAGATGGATCCAGAGGAATACGCTCGCCTGGAAGAAGACTGGAATCCCCCCGCTGATGTTCTTCAACGTCTGTGCGCGCTGTTTGAGTGGAACTACCAAGACATCAGCCGCCTGGCGATGAATACTCCACAGGCTCCCCAATCACAACTGACTGAAGGAGGCAGGGCACGAGCGACTTTTGGTGAGCAGCTGCAAGCAGAGCGTTTGGCAGTTGGGCAAACCTTGGAGGGACTATCCACATTGCTGGGGATTCCTGTCGACTACTATCAGGCGTTGGAGGAAGGTTTAATCCCTCCAGATGAGTTGCTGCGCAAGATCTGCTCAATGTTTGAGTGGAATTACCGCCAGGTGCGACAGCGCCTGATCACCTCAACGAACCCAAGTTTTGGAGGCTACCAACCTCCACTGTCTGCAAGAGAAATTCGCAATCGTTTCCCCAACCAACCAGACACTCCAGAGTGGAATGAAGTACCTCCGGAAAATCGATTCTCTTTGGGGGAAAGACTCCGAGAAGCACGGGAAGAGTTCGGCCAACCAGCAGAAGCATTGGCCTTGTTGCTACAGATTTCTCCAGAATTGTATGAAGAAATCGAACAGGATCTCACCAGGCCAAGCCAGGAACTACTGCGTCAAATCTGTGCGTTGTTCGAGTGGAACTACAATGAAGTGGTTCACCAGTTCCGGCACCAAAACCGTCAGCTCTGGCAACCTGCCATTACCCGCCTTAACAGCCTTGAGCCGCATCGTGTCCAGAAATTGCAAGGGCTCCAAGACGAAATTGCCATCGGTTGGCGAGAACTGAATCAGGAACAACAGGATGCACTGCTCTCTCAGTTGGAACTGGTTCGAGATACCATCGACCGCTGGAAACTCAAGAACTCCCTCTGATGCGTTCCACCATGCGCTCCTTACTCTGCTGCGCCTTGTTAATGTTTGTGGGCTTCTCAGCCTATGCCCAGTGGTTCCAAGTCCGCTCCTCCGCACCATCGACGGCCCTGCGCCTGTTCAGCTATCAGCAGGTTGATTTTGGAGAAAGTGGGGTAAGCGCTGATAATGGTACGCAGCTCGAAGGAGCTCAGTTCGGACTGCAAAGTCAGTACAGGGTACTCAATCTCTACCTACTTTCTTTTTTCAAAGAAGACCTCCAACTGGAATATTCCAAACCAAACCTGCTGGCTAGTGAACTGGATCAGAACAGTCAATTAGGGCTTAGTGGTGACGATCTACCCAGCGAACTGCACAGCGAGGGTTGGCGAGGATTCCTCCCGATTCCCTTGGGAGAAAGCGCTCTCTTCGTACGAGGAGGTTATCGCATCGCCAGTGACCGTCGTGACTTGAGCAACGAAGACTATCACTCTCATGTCTCGCTATTATTCTATCCACAAGCTGGATCCTCGGACAGATGGGCGTTTGGTGCATTTCAGCAAGTGTACCTGGGACAAATCAGCGACATCACTCCCCTAGCCCAGTATGAAAGCAATTCAGGTTCTCTGGCCTGGTCGGTTGGTTTTCTACATCTTCCGGGCTCTTATGATCCTCCGGTATTGCCCTACTTTGGGGTGTCCACCAGTTGGATCGCCAACTTTGAACTTGAGTTAGTTTACCCGAGACGTTTGGCAATTGGTTTGCGACCATTTGCTGGGGTGGGGCTTCGTTTAGAATTCGATGATTCCACGACCCGCTATCGACTGGCCCGACTGGCTCCTTGGGAAGGTAATATCCTGACTCTGGATCAGTTTCGCCAGCAGTTGACCCTCGATCTACACCTGCTGACCAATATTGAACTGCAGCTTGGGGTCGGTAAAGTTACTCGTCGAGAAATCATCTTGAATGATGCAGCTCTGGAAAATGAGCTGGGCAAGGTAGAAGTGGATGACAGCGACCTCAACCAACTGGGAGCCAGCTTGATCATCAATTTCTGAAAATTTCCCACCTGATCGACTTGCCAAGCAGCCCACAATAAAGATAAGTTGTGGGAGTTTTCTGAATCTTTTCCATAATTCCCCATTCAGCATAAAAAAGAGAGACATCATGGGAATGTTCGACAACCTCGACAATCAACCATCAAAACCAGCCTCTACTTCCCAGAAAAAAAACAGTGGAGACATCGATTGGAAAGCGGAACTACTCTCCTGGAAGGGAGCAGTGGGTGTTGTGGTGATACTCGGAGTAGGTTGGCTAATCTTTGGAGGGAGCGAACCAGATCGTAATGAGGTCGTCAACTACAGCAGCAGCAATGTGCCGATTGGCGTGAGCGATACACTGAACGAAGAAGCAGTGAATCGACTCGGAGTGGATTTAACCGATAACCTTGATCCACAGTTGGTACCGGTGGTTGTAGCCGAAGCAATGAAGGAAGCAACGGAAGCCGGGGTCAGCGAAGCAGACTTTATCCCTTCACTGGTAAGCAAAATATCAAACAAGATCCGCGACATCAGTACAATCGATCTAAATGCTGATGGGATTGCCGACCCAATCCTTGTGATGCCTGCAAGCGCTTCTTCGGATCAGGAATTCATCCAGTTCTCAATAAAAGTACCCGATCCTGCCGAAGTTAGTGAGTTGCCCCCTGGGAGCGATCAGGAGGCCTGGCGAGATATCGCTGAGAACAAGTCCATTGAGATCATGACCGCCTCAGCAACGAAGAATGCGCAGGATGAAATTTCCATGCAGTCTGCGCCAAATCCCCAAATGTATAACTCGGCTCCTCCCTACTACCACTACTCTTCGCCTGGACTGGGCACGATTCTTTTGACATCAATGATGATGAGCGCGTTGTTTTCTCCCCCCTTCATGGGATATGGAGGATACTATGGCGGACCTCAAAGAACCGTATCGACGGTTCAAAGCCAGCGCTCTGGTGTGACTTCTTCGATGGGCTCTGCCAATCCTTCTCAAAGTGCAGTGACAAACAGCAAAGGCCAGTCGGTGGGTCAATCGAATTTTAAGAAAGTTCCACCCAAGTCACTGAATCAGGTCAAAACAGCACAGTTCCGTTCAAAGAACAGTGCGGCAACAACAAATCGATCTGGCGGGTTTGGTGGCGCCAAAAGCTCTGCGGTCCAGAAGCCTAGAGTTTCTGCACCCCGAAGAACAATGCCTAAGCGGAGATCCGGCGGATTTGGTCGAAGAAAACGCTAACCATTAGTTGATGGGCTCTTCAGCGTCTGGGGGATTTTCCAAGGCTTTCGCCTGACGTTCCTGCACACTTCTTGTTAGGACTTCGGCCAGGCGCAAAGCCTCCCGCTCTGTCATTTCGATTGAGGTGACTTTCAAGACTCTCCCCATTCTCGACTTGATCGAGAGTTGAACGCCTTCTTTACTTGGACCAACCTCAAATTCGAAGTCAACTTCCATAACTTTCCTTCCAGGAAACGGATTGCAATAGTACGACTGCTTCTGCTGCAATTCCTTCTTCACGCCCCACAAATCCTAAACGCTCGGTAGTGGTTGCCTTGACTGAGATTTGACCGACAGAGATCTGCAGGTCTTCCGATAAATTTTTACGCATCGCCTCGATATAAGGACGTAGCTTGGGACGCTGGGCCTGTACTGTACAGTCCAGATTACCTACGACGAAGCCAAGTTCTCGGACCTTTTCGTGGACATGACGCAACAATTGGCGGCTATCTGCCCCTCGGTATCGCTCATCAGAATCTGGAAAATGCTGACCAATATCTCCCAAGGCCAGAGCGCCAAGGAGCGCATCCATTACGGCATGGAGCAAAACATCTGCGTCAGAGTGACCCTGTAGTCCTTTCTCATGCGGAATTTCGAGCCCTCCAAGGATGAATGGGCGTCCTTCCACCAGAGCATGAACGTCAAAGCCGGTACCAATTCGCCACATTCCCTGACTCAATATTTTGGAGGTTCCTGGGCACTAAGCCAGCCAAGCGCCAAAGCCACAATCATTGCCAGAGAGCTGAGCAAATCTCCTGTTGCCAAATACCAGATCACCAGAAAAGCGGCAGGAGCCCCATATCTGAGGGGGGGGCTCCGGCGAAAGACTCGGACAACTTGGCCAAAGGTTCGATGGGCATCACTGAAAAGGTTTTCCATGCGTCTCCTGTTACCAGTGCTTGAGGACACACTGGAGGTCCTGTTGCACCAATTGATGGAAGAGGGCGTTGTGCCCCAGAGCGGGGCTGACCCGATGTCGTGCTTCGTGGACAAGCGTTTCAAGTAAAATGGCCTGTTTGGGAATCGTACCCAGCCAGAAGTTGGAACGATGCACCCGAATTTGTTCTTCCCCCCAGTACACCCCTGCTTCTCCATACTGGACCAGGTTCCCATGCACCGCTGGTTCGAGGGTGTAATGAATTTCAACAGTTCTCAGTTTCTCCCTCATAGCCTCTGGTAGGCACTCGATGCCCTGTAGCCTGTCAACGTATTCATTGACCACAGCCTGTCGGGCCGGAACATCTTCACGCCAAACCCCAGCAACCTGCCAGACATCACTGAGAGCCCAGACCAACAGTAGAAGAAGGATCCCCACCATCCACCAGGAGGAAATTCTGCGCGGCGGCGTGGGCCAATGCCTTGGATAGGCATAGCGCCGTTTCCAGGCGAGCCACTGCCCCCATTCTTCTTGAAGGCGCTCTCGTACATCTGGCCGGGCATCAAGGCAGGCTGCCAAGTCTTCGGTCTGGTCGTCATTCAACTCATCACATTGGACCAGCCCTTCTTCTCGGCAGGTGTGGCAGCGCAGATGGAGAAAGCGTTCCCGCTCTTGACCTCTCAGCAAGAGAAGCCGCAAATCGGTTCCACCACAAGCGACACAACAAAGCGGACCCGGTGTTGTCGCCAAATTCCCATGTTGTTCCGAACCAGCAGAAGAGATGCTGTCAACAACTTGTAATCGCATTGCACTTGTCACGGGCTGGACCATATGATTTTCTGTTCTGACTCAAAATTTGAATCTTCTCTCTTGAGGCGCATCACTATGCAAGCTGTGGCACGCAATCCTTGGTTGAACAAACAAAATCTAACAAATGGCATCGCGCTGGCGTTGGTCATTCTTGGGCTAGCTTTACCCCATGAAGATGGCAACCCCTGGTTGAGCATGGGTTTGTTCGCTTTTTCA
>WTIF01000005.1 GCA_011522845.1 Deltaproteobacteria bacterium | reverse complement strand
TTGTAGAACTCTTGGGCCGCCAGCCAAACTATACAGAAACTGGCATCTTCGCCGTCATGTGGTCTGAGCACTGTAGCTACAAAAACTCGAAGCCTTTGTTGAAGCTGTTTCCAACAGAAGGTTCCCAAGTACTTCAAGGCCCTGGGGAAGGAGCAGGAGTTGTTGACATTGGTGATGGGTGGGCAGTCGTTTTCAAAGTTGAGAGTCACAATCACCCAACAGCGGTTGAGCCTTTTCAGGGGGCTGCGACTGGGGTTGGTGGCATCTTGAGGGATATTTTTTCCATGGGAGCCCGGCCTATTGCTCTGATGAACTCTCTTCGATTCGGTACGCTTGACAAAGCACACAACCGATACCTGCTTTCCCATGCTGTCTCAGGAATTGCTGCATATGGAAATTGTATTGGTGTACCAACTGTCGGAGGTGAGGTCTTTCTGGAGACTTGCTACGATGAAAATCCTCTGGTCAATGTCTTCTGTCTGGGAATTGTAAAACACGACCAGATTCAGCATGGTAAAGCAAGCGGTCTGGGGAATCCCGTTCTCTATCTGGGCAATGCGACAGGCCGAGATGGGATCCATGGTGCGACCTTCGCTTCGGAAGAACTGAGTGAGGGATCTGCCAGCAAACGCCCTGCTGTTCAAGTTGGTGACCCATTTGCTGGTAAAAGACTGTTAGAAGCCTGCTTGGAAATTTACCAGACTGGAGCTGTGGTGAGTGTTCAGGATATGGGAGCCGCTGGATTAACCTGCAGCAGCACCGAAATGGGTTTCAAAGGACAAACTGGTATTGACCTGAACCTTGATAAAGTTCCAAAGCGAGCTGAATCAATGACAGCTTATGAAATCATGCTCTCCGAATCCCAGGAGAGAATGCTTTTTGTCATTGAAAAAGGTCGCGAGTCAGAAGTTCAAAAGATCTGTGACAAGTGGGAACTACCGAACGCGATTGTTGGAGAGGTAACCAACAACCAGCATTTGAGCTTATTCCAAGACGGTCAGCAAGTGGCAAAACTGCCGCTTGATGCATGCTGTGAGCTGACACCCGTCTATCAGAGAGAAGCTCATCCTCCAGAAAAAGAGATTCCTCCAAAAAGTTCTACTCCAGAAAAAGAACCGGAGAACTACCTCGCAGTTTTAAAACAACTCCTTGTCCATCCAAATATCGCAGATAAATCTTGGGTCTATCAACAGTATGATTCGATGGTGGGGACACGGACTGCTCAGGGGCCCGGGGGTGATGCTGCAATCATAATTTTAGAAGAATGCCAAAAAGCTTTGGCCATCAGTATGGATGGTAACAGCCGCTACGTTGTTCTCGATCCATATTTGGGAGGATTGATTACAGTCGCTGAAGCCGCCCGCAACGTTGTTTGTGCTGGGGCTAGACCGCTGGCGTTGACCGATGGTCTAAACTATGGCTCACCCGAAAAGCCTGAAATTTTCTGGCAAATGCAGGAATCTGTTCGAGGAATGGCTGATGCCTGTGAGTTTTTATCACTCCCCGTAACAGGTGGAAACGTCAGCCTCTACAATGAATCGCGAGGGGAAGCAATTTACCCAACACCAATCATTGGAATGGTTGGATTAATTGAGAATCTTAATCATATCACCCCCTCAAATTTTCAAAGTCCAGGTGATCAAATCTGGCTTCTTGGTGAGACTTTCTCAGAGTTGGGAGGTTCTTGTTACCAAGAGTTCTGTTCGGGTAGAATCTTTGGTAACGCTCCCAAACTAGAATTGGATCGAGAAAAACGTCTTCAGGAAGCGGTTCTGGTTGCAATTGAAAGAGGATTGGTTTCCTCTGCTCATGATTTATCTCTCGGAGGATTGGCCGTTGCACTTGTGAAAGCTTCTACCGAATCATTCACAGCTAGTGTAAGTTTTGAATCAGCTCTTCGGGCGGATGAGTTTCTTTTCAGTGAGAGTCAATCGCGGATCCTCCTTAGTATTCCAAATCAGTTTTCAACATTATTCCAATCCATAATGGCCGAGCACAAGATCCCTTCTTTGCTGATTGGTGAGGTTGTTTCTGATCAGTTTCGTATTTCTTTCAATGATGAGCTGTTGATTCAAGATCAAATTCAATCTTTGAAAGCATGCTGGCGCGATGGCTTCCGAGACTACTTCACCAAAACTTGATTAAATCCCAAAAAATTCAACCAAAGGATCCATGTCATTTTGGTTTGACGAAGATGGCCTGAACGAAGAATGCGGTGTATTTGGCATTTTCAATCATCCCGATGCCGCAGAATTAACCTATTATGGGATGCACGCCCTTCAACACAGAGGTCAGGAAAGCGCAGGGATTTGCGTCAGTGATGAAGGAGTGCTAAACGTTCGTCGCGGAATGGGCCTAGTTACAGAAGCTCTGAATAAACAAACTCTGGAATCACTCCCCGGCTGTCATGCTATTGGGCACGTCCGCTACACTACCGCTGGTGCCAGTGTTATCATCAACGCCCAGCCCCTTCGTTTTCGTTACACTGGTGGTCAAGTCGCTATTGCACATAATGGAAATCTGGTAAACGCCCAAAAGCTGCGTGGTGATCTGGAACGAAGAGGCTCTATTTTCCAAACCGACAGTGATACCGAGGTGATTTCTCACCTGATGGCGCAATCAGGACTTAGTGTCGAAAAGGCTCTACAAACCGCTTTGGTAGCGATTGAAGGAGCATATGCATTGGTCCTGCTAACACCAGACAAACTGATTGTGGCGCAAGACCCTCGTGGTTTTCGTCCACTCTGTTTGGGCCGGATAGGTCAGAATTGTTGGGTTATTGCCTCCGAAAGTTGTGCTTTTAATGTCATTGATGCGGAATTTGTGCGTGACCTTCACCCTGGTGAGATGCTCGTCATTGATGAGCAAGGCCCTCACTCCACCCGTTTTGCTCCAGAACTACCCAGAACACTCTGCTCCTTTGAATACATCTATTTCGCTAGACCTGACAGTGATCTTGGGGGAGTGAGTGTCCATCTAGCCCGTAAACAACTTGGAGCAAAACTCTTCCAAGAATCTCCTGCAAAAGCTGATATTGTCATCGGTGTTCCCGACAGTGGTCTTTCAACAGCAATTGGCTATGCGGAAGCTTCAGGGCTACCGTACGAGGTAGGTATGATCAAGAATCGCTACGTTGGCCGTACATTTATTCAACCGAATCAGATGATGCGGCGGCAAGGAGTCAAAATGAAGCTTAGCGTCGTTCGGCAGGTGATTGAAGGCAAACGAGTTGTCCTCATTGACGATTCGATTGTGCGGGGGAACACCTGCAGTCGTATTGTTCGACTACTAAGAGAGGCTGGTGCAAAAGAAATTCATATGCGAATTAGTGCTCCGCCAATTCGTCATTCTTGTGTTTACGGAATCGACACTCCTACTCGCTCTGAATTGATTGCTGCGCAACATTCAGTCGAGGAAATATCCAAAGAAATCGATGCTGACTCCTTAGCCTTCATCTCAGAACAGGGAATGATCGAAGCTATCGGAAGAGAGGACGCCGCTCCAAACCGAGGACACTGCTTAGCATGTTTCAATGGCAGCTATCCAACACCAACCTATGGTGCTGGTGAACTACAGTGAGCGAAGCATACCAGCGAGCCGGGGTCAATATTCGTGCTGGAGATGAGGCCGTTGAGCGAATAAAAATTCATGCTCGCGCTACTCATCGACCGGAAGTGATTGGAGGCTTGGGAGGCTTCGGTGGGCTCTTTGCGCTAAATGTACAAAAATATAGAGAACCAATACTTGTATCAGGAACAGATGGGGTTGGTACAAAACTCAAGCTTGCCTTTGAGATGGACCATCATGAGACCGTCGGCATTGACTTGGTTGCAATGTGCGTCAATGACATCTTGGTCTCTGGGGCTGAGCCACTCTATTTTCTGGATTACATTGCTTGTGAAAAACTCGAACCAGAAAAAATTGAAAATATTGTTGGCGGTATTGCAGAAGGCTGTCGACAAGCCAAATGTGCGCTATTAGGGGGGGAAACTGCTGAGATGCCGGGCATGTATGCCCAGAATGAATATGATCTTGCAGGCTTTGTTGTAGGGGTTGTTGAGAAAGACAAACTAATCACTGGTGAAGGAATTAGACCTGGAGATTTGGTGATCGGTTTTGGCTCATCTGGCCTGCACAGCAACGGTTTTTCTTTGGTAAGAAAGCTACTAGCTGAAAAAGGGGTTTCTCTTGAACAATCCTTTCCAGATTCTGAAAGCTCCGTCGGAGAAATTCTTCTGACCCCCACAAGAATTTATGCCGGTCTTGCGTCATCACTCAATGAAAAAGGATTGATCAAGGGCTGGTCGCACATAACAGGAGGCGGACTAATTGGAAACTTGCCACGGATTCTTCCAAAAGACATGTCTGCATGTATTCAGCTGGATAAATGGCCAAGATCAGAACTCTTCAAATGGCTGTTTGAGTTGGCAGATTTATCACCAGAAGAGATGTTTGAAGTTTTTAACATGGGAATCGGACTGATTGCAGTCATCGATGCAGGAAATTCAGCTATAGTTGAACGAATTTGTAATGAAATGGGAGAAACCGTATTTCCTTTGGGCTTGATCGAAAAGGGTGAGCAAGCCATTAGACTCGAAGGAACTTGGTAATGCGACTGGCCTTGATGGCATCAGGTACAGGTAGCAATGTAGAAATACTCCTCTCAGAAAAACAAGCTGGGCACCTCCCTTTCGTTGATTGGATATTGTTAGGATGTGATCGTCCGAATGCTCCAGTCGTTCAGAAAGCTGAATCCTATAGACTAAAGACTTGGGTGCATTCCCCCAGTGAGTTTGCTGACAAAATCCAATATGAAAAATCTCTTCACCAAGTCCTAAGTCAAGAAGAGATTGATGGAATTGTTCTAGCCGGCTATATGCGTTTGATTGGTCCAACCTTACTTGAGCAATGGGAGGGCCGCATCATAAATCTTCATCCTTCCCTGCTTCCGTCATTTCCTGGTCAGCACTCAATCCGTGATGCCCTTGAACATAGAGTCAAGTTAACCGGATGTACCGTCCACTTTGTCGATGAAGGGGTAGATACTGGGCCTATCATCGCGCAAGAATCTGTGCCTGTCTTTTCCAATGATACCCCAGAAACTCTTGCCAAAAGAATTCACCAAGCAGAGCACAGCCTTCTACCCAAAACTGTACGTCGTTGGAGCGAGGGAGGATTCTACTTGAAGGATAAAATTGTTCATTTTGTCGATGAAGTTGGAGAAACACTATGAAGGTCGCTGTCCTTGGAAGTGGTGGGCGTGAGCATGCTCTTGTCTGGAAACTGAGCCAAAGCGAAAGAATTAAAGAGTTGTTCTGCGTCCCAGGGAATCCCGGTATTGCGCAACTGGCAAAGTGTGTCCCGCTCCCACTCCATGATCACCAGAACCTCATTCATTGGGCAAAGAAAGAAGAAATCTCTCTAACTGTTGTAGGCCCCGAAGATCCCCTCTCTAATGGGATCGTCGATAGTTTTCAGGCCGCTGGACTGAAGATTTATGGACCCAACCAAAAGGCAGCGCAACTGGAAAGCAGCAAAACATTTGCGAAACAAATCATGCAGCTTCATGGAGTCCCAACCGCTAAATCCGCATCTTTTACAGAGTTGGGCCCAGCTTTAAGATATGTTGAGGAAAATGGCGCCCCCATCGTAATCAAGGCTGATGGCTTAGCTGCTGGTAAGGGAGTCACCGTGGCAACTAGTATCCGTGAAGCAGAAGTGGCTTTAAGGGCATCCCTTGAAAAAAATAGATTTGGTGAAGCAGGATCTACCGTCCTGATCGAAGAGTTTCTTGATGGCGAAGAGATGACCCTTTTAAGTTTCGTCAGTGGGCCTGATTACCTCACAATGGTTCCATCCCAAGACCACAAACCAGTTTTTGATGGAGATCAGGGACCAAACACTGGAGGAATGGGGGCTTATTCTCCAGTTCCACACCTGGAGAAATGGCTCCCAGAAATTGAGAAAACGATTATCGAGCCCATGGTGAAAGGGCTTCAGCAGGAAGACATTGATTTTCAGGGAATCCTTTACACTGGACTGATGATTACTGAAGATGGACCCAAGGTAGTAGAATTCAATGTACGTTTTGGAGATCCAGAAGCCCAAGTGATTCTGCCTAGACTCCAGAATGATCTTCTTGAGATTCTGGAGGCTTCAACCGAGGGCAATTTATCTGCTGTAAAACTGACATGGAAGCAAGATGCTTGTGTTTGTGTTATTGCGGCATCTGGAGGCTATCCGGGTGAGTACAAGACCGGTTTTCCCATTTCGGGTCTGAACGCCGCAGTGGATGAGATGGTATTCCATGCAGGAACTAAAATTGTTGGGACAAACCTTGTTACTAATGGTGGTCGAGTCTTAAATGTCTCCTCTCTTGGAGAGAGCTTGGCTCAAGCCCGATCTCGAGCATATAAACGTTTACAGAACATACATTTTCAGGATTTACACTATCGTACAGACATTGCATCCAAGGCCCTTCAAGACACATAGACCTTAGTCAAACCAATTTTTTGAACATTTTCGGATCAGCCCCATGGACCAGCTGAGATTACTTCTGGTGGTCAGTATTCTACTACTGACCACCTCAACTTGGCTGGGCGCACAATCCTACCAAACTGCTCATTTTCCGCATTATTCAGGAAAAGTTCATTTCTCTCTTCAGCAAAAGCGTCTTGAAGGAAATCTTCGAATAAGAATCC
>WTIF01000039.1:1609-6737 GCA_011522845.1 Deltaproteobacteria bacterium | reverse complement strand
ATTTATAAATGTTTTATTTATGTAACATATGAATTAAGTCAATAAGTTAGTGAACTTACTGACATCACTCAATTGCAGCACCTGAAAAGAAGGAGACCAAATGTCAATCGTATCCAAAATTACAAAATCAATTCAAGCTCTCTCAAGCACCGTTCACAGCGAGCCGTCCTATTCCTTCCTTGCCGCCGAAGAGCGAAAATTTATGCTTCGTCAACAACAGGCCTCCAAGGTCCTTGAACCAGTCCCAAATTCAATGGGATGGAAAAAATTTGGTTCCTGAATCTGCCAATCCATTCCTCCCTGCTCAATGCACCAAGGTAAAGAAACTACATTGGTGCACCCCCCCAATTTTCAATCAAAATCCTCCTTTCACTGTTTCCTCTTCGCAACAAATCCCGAAAGCAATTTCAAAACGAACTAAGAGATTGGCTGGGCAAAAGTGCCTCTAGGTCTTGGTGCGCAGCTACAAACTCAGTGAGTTTGGTTTCGGTGTTGAACTGAAGTTCTAAAAGAATCTCATTCAAATCCGGGGTGGGCAGGATGGCTCCCTGTTGAAATCCAATTCGTATATTGTCGGTAAACTCCTCTGTCAACTGAACGAAGAAGTCCACACTGATGCGTGCAAAACTCATCTGGCTGTCAGAAACACACTGCACATTGCCCAGAAGCACCAGCTTGTTGACAGGATCCACATTTGCGTAGTTGACCGCATTGATTCTTCTCAGTCTCAACACATTTCTCATCGCCCGGTCTGCAGCTTCTTTGCGTAAGCCAAAACGATCACAATCGCGATTGACCCGCCCGTAATAGACTAGTTCAGACTGGTGTGAATATTCACGAATCATTTGATGAGTCTGTGGACCAAGACTCTGAGCAAACACTGTAATCGGAAAGGCCAGCAAAATAGTAAGTATAGCCAATAAGTGCATGGAATTCCTGGGGTATTTGAGTTGAATGATACTTGACCACATTCATGGTTTAGGCCTTTTTCCGTCAACCAGTGTTTGTCTTAGCCAATGCTAGCTTACCATTGGGCGTATCCTCATCGTCATTGATATATCTCATGAGACTTGACAAAACTTATTGATCAAATGGAAATGGTCGATCGCACCCCAATTTTTTCTTTCGTCAATATGTTCCAGTTAGATTTATAACCCTTCCAACCTCTTCGCCAGAGCAGATCTAATTCAAAGTCGCTTTACCAAATTATTAAGGGCTCTTCAGGGCCGAGGTGGAATCACACCGATGCTCCACATTGCTTTTCCGTTGATGGTCTCAACTTCAACAGAAGCAATGCTGATGTTCATTGATCGGTTGTATCTAAAGCAAGTCAGTGCCGAGGCAATGAATGCGTGCTTGAGTGGTGGCTTTACCTCTTTTGCTTTTGTCTCTTTTTTCATCGGCATCATTGGCTTCAGTACAGCCTTGGTGGCCCAATATTTTGGGGCAGAACAGCACCAAAACTGTCCCAAGGTACTTACGCAAAGCATTTTATTCAGTTGTCTGAGTGTCCCGATCATTCTGGCACTCATCCCTGCTGGGAGATGGCTGCTCGCTACTGCAGGGCTCTCCGATGTAGAGGTGGTTCAGGCCAAGACCTACCTGACAATCCTGATGGCTGGGACTGCCCTAGATCTGATACGTCACAGCTTGAACAGTTACTTTGGGGGATTGGGCAAAACCAAAGTCATTCTGCTATCCACCTTTGTGATGGCTATTGCCAACGTCGGCGCGAACTATGTGCTAATTTTTGGCAAGTTGGGATTCCCAGCGCTGGGCATTGCTGGGGCAGGGTACGGGACGGTTTTCGCCTGGTTTACAGGAGCGCTCACTTTAGCGATTGTCTATTTTCAACAGGTACGGTTACCAGAGTATCAGATCCTGAAGAGCTTTCAGTTGGACCTTGGGATTCTGAAAAAGCTTGTTCGCTATGGTTTCGCAAGCGGATTGGAAATCACTCTGCCAATTTTTGCGATTGATCTACTGATTCTTGCTTTTCAGTCTTATGGGATTATTGTTTCGACTGCCATCACCGTGGCGTTCACTTGGATTCACACGCTCTTTATTCCGGTAATTGGCTTGGAGATTGGAACAATGAGCCTGACAGGAAGATTCGTAGGAGCCCGAGATCCAGATGCAGCAACTGACTCAGTTTTTTCGGGTTTATTTTTGGCTTCTATCTATGCCTTCGTTGTTTCTCTGGCTTGTCTGTTGATGACCCCAACAATGATCGGGATATTTCTGGAACCTGATTCCTTGACGGAGACACTTGATCTCGCAACGTGGGGTACTCAGCTCAACGCTTTCATGATGTTCATTCTAGCTTGGTCCGCTATTCTGGGTGGCGCATTACGGGGAGTTGGGGACACTTACGGAGCGATGACGATTTTTGCTGCTTTCTGGTGGTTTCAATACTTGCTCGTCTTGGCGCTGATTCGGATTTTTGAATTCACACCAAGCGAAGTTTTGGCAATCCACGCTTTTTCTTCGCCAATACTTTGTTTGGCAATGTTGGCACGTTTCCGAAGTGGTGCATGGCGCAAACTAGAGTTGGTCAGCGCTTAGTTGCTGCGATGATCGGGGTTCGGGTCGTGATGTATGAAATGGCAGGAGGGCTTGTTTGACTGGGCAAGCAGGTTTGCAAAAAAGGCAGGTTTGATATCCAGCTTGGCAAGAGCCTCCAGAGGGAACCAGCAGAAAACTTCGTGTGACTTGCTGATCAGTTTGTTTCGAGCTGAAAGCCACCGGACTTCATAAAAAACACAGAACTCCTGGCAGAGTTGTCCTCGATAGTCAAAGAAATTTTCAGCGGTTGCTTTCAACGAAGTAACTTCCCACTCTCCCTCGAGTTCTTCCTCAAGTTCTCGATGAATTGCAGCTAGTGAGGATTCCCCAGTTCTGATCCTACCGCCTGGCGGATACCACCAGGACTCTTCAGTCAGTCGACAGAGCAAAATTTGTTCGTCCGAAAGGATGATGCCTCCAACTCGAAAGTTCAGCAGGGTCCCTGACAGTTCAACGCAGATATCACTCATCACGATCGGCTAAAATACTTTCCAACGGTTGTCGTTTACTAAATCGGTTAAGCTAGGAGTATCGGCGTAAGAAATTTCGCAATGAAGAGATCTGCCAGCACAATCAACCCGAACCCAATATTGATCCGAATCAGTAGCCGCATGACCTCGGGCCACCTGCTCTTGAGTTCTGCTCGTTCGTCCTTCAACCAAAACCACTTGTATCCAAGAAACAGCAAAACAGGGGTGTGCAGGGCGATCCAAATTAGCGGGTAAAACATTGCTTCTTTATTTGAAAACGAGGCTCACCTAACAAAGTCGGGATTATACCCCTTTGGCAAGAATATATCCCAAAACCACGAAGATGAGAATAATGACGATGAATTTCATATCTTTAGGAGATTAGAGTTACAGTTTACTCATACTTAAGCCTAGCCCCAAGCTTCATTGCTTCTGTAATTTTAGGCTCGAACAATAGAACCTACTCGCAACCATATTTGAATCAAGTTACCACGGGGCACTAGCGGTGGTTCGATCAAAAATTTTTTAGCAACAAATTTGATCCGGACGAGATGATCCAATCGATTAATCATAAAGCATGGTGAAACATGAGTAAGATAACCACTGTTGACGAGGTCCTAAATTTCTGGTTCAACGAGTGTACTCCCGAACAATGGTACAAGAAGGATGCTGATTTTGATGCGTTAATTTTCAGACGTTTTGAAACCACAGTTTCTGCAGCGCTGAAGGGAGAGATGGAAGCATGGCAAACTGATTTGAAAGGGTGTCTTGCGATAATCCTTATGTTGGACCAGTTCACCAGAAACATTTTCCGAAATACCCCCAAGGCTTTTTTGGGGGATAAGAAGGCCCTAGAACTGAGTCTTATCTGTCATGATAAGGGATACCTGCAACACGATAATCCCGCTTATCGGCAGTTCATGTTGATGCCGATGATGCACAGTGAAGATATCGCCATTCAGGAACAATCTCTACCTCTGTTCAAGGAATTCACCAGCGAGCGCATTTATGGATACGCAGTCAAGCACCGAGATATTATTCAGAGGTTTGGAAGATTTCCTCACCGCAATGAAATTTTAGGGCGAATATCAACTGAGGAGGAAATCGAATTCCTCAAACAACCTGGATCCTCATTTTAAGGATCCTCATCGGAATTAGAGGGTCCTCCAGTTTATTTGCAAAGAAAATTACGGTTCGCAATCACGGTTATTGATTCTTCAATGTAGGTCCCAACAAGGTCAACTCCACGCAATTGAGCCCTTCTACGATCGGAATGCCTCACTGTTGGCGTTGAATAACGGAAGTAGATCTGATGATCTCCATTCTTTCGCTTCTGATTCTGAAGCTTAGACAAGATTTTAGGCTGATCTTGCCAACGCCCCCCATCATCCTCCAAAATTTTTAGAAATGTTTTATAAATGTGACATCACGTTTTTGTTGAAACTTCATCAGAAACGATTTTCTTAATCAAATTCATCGAGGCAAACAATGTCACAGCAAGACTACCTAAACAGCATTCGCAATCAGGATTCATTCACTTTTGAAGACTACTCGGAACAGCTTCGAGATAATCCCCACTTGGGTAAGGAATTGAGCATCCTTTATTTCGAACATCAGGAATCAGAAAAGGCCTCATCCAAGGAGGTTTGAAGTTTATTCAACAAGAAACTCACCGAACCTTGAGGTTTCAAGATCCGCTTTAAAGACCTGAAATCTCAGGACAACCCTCCTCCCGCATACAAACTTTCACCAGTCGTCTCTGTAATCACAGTAAGTCTTCGCTTGCTTCTTGACCTCTTCTTAATGATATCTGACGCAGTTCATTTCTTTCAGAGAAGAAAGCACCGCTCTTCTTGACGGACACGCTTCTCTAAGATCATTTCTCATAATCTGATAACCTGAGTTCTGCAATGTCCAAGTTGACGATTGTTGCCCACATTACCCTGCATCCTGATAAAGTTGATTTTGTCAAAACTGAAATGGCTAAGATGTTTCCAATCACCCGTGCTGAAGAAGGTTGCTTGCAGTACGACTTACACCAAGACAACAAGAATCCTGCCTACTTCATGATCTATGAGAACTGGACTTCCTAT
>WTIF01000039.1:0-1509 GCA_011522845.1 Deltaproteobacteria bacterium | reverse complement strand
TCTCATTCCATCAACAGTTGTTCTTGCGTCAACTGATGCCTTCCAACGAACTCAGGTTGGGCCCGTTGGGTTATTGAAAGACCCTTGGGAAATACTCTATGCCCCCAATGGTAAACTATGGGTCACAGAACGGAGCAAGGGAGAAGTTTCTGAAGTGGACCCTCAAACTGGTGTCAAACGGAAGTTGTTGAAAATTGAGGACGTCTATCCCTTCGTTGGACAGGCTGGCCTCTTGGGGATGGACCATCACCCTAATCTTGGCAAGGGAGTCAATGAGGATTGGGTTTATTTGACATATACCTATCAATCAGGGGATAGACCCTTCCAAAGACTAGTGCGCTACAGATATGAAATTTTTAATGATCTTGGGCAATTTGTGGATCCTGAAGTTTTGCTGGAAAACTTACCTTCCGGCAATGACCATATTTCTGGTCGGTTGAAAGTAGGTCCGGATAACAAGATTTACCTGACCATTGGGGATATGGGGGCCAACCAGTTTGGTAACAAGTGCAAACCGATTGAATCACAAAGAATACCGACTTCGGAAGAAATCCAGCAGCAAGATTGGTCAGCCTACAAAGGCAAAATCCTCCGAATCAATCTGGATGGCAGTGTTCCAATTGACAACCCACTCATTTCGGGGATCCAAAGTCACATCTATTCATATGGCCATCGCAATGCCCAGGGATTGGCTTTCAGTAAGAACGGCTATCTTTTCTCCAGTGAGCATGGGCCTAAATCAGATGACGAGGTAAACCGAATTGAAGCAGGAATGAATTATGGCTGGCCTCACATTGCAGGAAGGCAGGATGATCAAGCTTACAGCTATTGTAATTGGTCATCGCACCGTAAGTGCGACGCTCTGAAGTTCAGTGATTATTTTTGCCCGAAGTCCATAGTTACTAAGCCAGAATCTGATTGGTATCATCCAAAATTCAGAGAACCAATTCAAACCTTCTTTACGGTCAACAACGACCACAATTTTCGACAACATAGTTGTGGGCACGAGTTTATCTGTTGGCCCACTGTAGCCACTTCCAGTTTGGCTATTTACGAATCTGAGACCATAGCAAACTGGTCTTCCTCTTTGTTAGTGGTTAGCTTGAAACATGGCCAACTTTACAGACTCAAGTTGGACAACTCTCTTGCAACAGTTTACGAGACCCCAGAGCTACTATTCCGGACACAAAATCGCTATCGAGACATAGCAATCCATCCAAATGGGAAAGCTTTCTATATCATCACAGATAGCAAGGGATTGACCAAAGCACTTGCTGGAGGTAGCACATCAAAACTACATCATCCTGGGACAATCCTTAAGTTCAGTTACCAGCCTGAAAAATAATCTTCGCAGATAAATCCCTCCTCAAAATCCTTTCTCCTCTTAAAATTACCAATCCTTTGCACTCCAACCTTTGAGAGTTGTGCCTAGAATTGGGCACAGCAGTTAAGGATTCTCTTGTTCTGCT
This sequence comes from Deltaproteobacteria bacterium, assembly GCA_011522845.1. Taxonomy (GTDB): domain Bacteria; phylum SAR324; class SAR324; order SAR324; family NAC60-12; genus JCVI-SCAAA005. The sequence continues at coordinate 40 of WTIF01000039.1, read as the reverse complement.
CAGGGAGTTACCCCAGAGAGAAGTCGGGAATATTCAGTGC
>WTIF01000038.1 GCA_011522845.1 Deltaproteobacteria bacterium | reverse complement strand
TGAAACAAGGTGGAGATTCTTGGAGTAAAGCCACATGTGGAAAGGTTCAAATTGTGGAGTTCCCATTTGGCGAACTCTACCCTAAATACCTCACTGCTTTTGCAGCTGGCGAAGACGCTTTTGATGTGATCACATTCGCACCTGCTTGGACCCCAGATTTAGCTCCATTTCTCTCCGAAATGCCTAGCAAAATGAGAGGAACAGATGCTTGGCAAGATATTCACCCGACTTATCGTGATCGGTTGATGGTTTGGGAGGGCAAGCATAAATCTCAAACTATTGATGGAGATCTCCATACTCTACACTACCGTATTGACTTATTCGAAGATCCCAAAGAAAGGGCTGCTTTTAAAGCGAAGTACGGACGTGATTTAGTAGTACCTCGCACATGGGATGAGTATTATGAAGTTGCTGAATTCTTCCATCGACCAAGTGATGGAATCTACGGTGTAACAGAAGCTTTTGCCAGGGGTGGGCAGCAGTTCTGGTTCTATTTCACGCATGCTGCTTCCTACACAAATCATCCTGAAAATCCTGGCTCAATGTTCTTTGATCCAGACACAATGGATGCTCAGGTAAACAATCCTGGTTGGGTAAAGGCTTTGGAAGATTACATCAAGTCACTTAAATTGGCTCCTCCAGGTGCGTTAAATTATTCATCAGGGGACACACGACAGCAGTTTGCTGGTGGCAAAACCTCTATGAATTTTGACTGGGGTGATACTGGCACAGTTGGTACTGATCCATCACAAAGTCAAATTCCTGGCAGTGTTGGTTCAGATCTTACTCCGGGCTCAACCACGATTTGGAATTACAAAACCAAACAGTGGGATGAGTTCTCCCGAGTTATCCACTCTCCATTCATGGCCTTTGGAGGTTGGCAAGCTGCTGTTCCCGATTTAAGCGACAACAAAGAGGCTGCATGGCATTATGTTGAGCATACCACCAACATCGAGAATAGTTCTATACAAGCGATTACAGGTGGTTCGGGGGTAAATCCATATCGTTACAGCCACTTCAGCAAAGATCTTTGGGAAAAGAAGATGAGTCCTCGTGAGGCAAATGAGTACTTGACTGCACAACGTGACTCATTGGGTGCAACTAATGTTGCACTAGACATGCGCCTACCAGGTTACTTCTCCTACACGGAGATCTTGGAGATTGAGTTGACCCGCGCTCTTGCTGGGGAAATCTCACCTCAGGAAGCTTTGGACTCTGTTGCATCTCAGTGGAACGAGTTGACAGATGAGTTTGGACGAGATGCCCAAAAAGCAGCATATCGCGCTTCAATGGGGCTTTAATCTTCCTTGATAGGGTATCTTTTAAGATCCCCTAACCTCTTTCTTGGCCTGCTAGCAAAATTTTGTTAGCAGGTCCCTTTCCGACCAGCACTAATCGGCGAACTGCATGGCAAAAGTACGACTAGCCTCGATCACCAAAAAATTTGGGGAAACTACTGTAATTCCAAAAATAGATCTCGATATTGCTGACAGAGAATTTGTTGTACTTGTCGGTCCATCCGGCTGCGGCAAAACTACCACACTGAGAATGATTGCAGGCCTGGAAGAAGCCTCTGGAGGAAATATTTTTGTTGGTGAGCGAGATGTAACGAATCTTCGGCCTGGTTTGCGGAACTGTTCGATGGTTTTCCAAAATTATGCGCTTTATCCACATATGTCCGTGAGGGATAACATCGCCTACGGACTCAAAGTACGGAAAACTCCGAAGCATGAAGTTGACAGATTGGTCAACGAGGCAGCACGAATCCTAGAGTTGGATTCAATGCTAGATCGTCGTCCAAAGAATTTATCAGGAGGACAGCGCCAAAGAGTTGCGATTGGCCGAGCAATTGTCCGCGAACCAGATGTTTTTCTTTTCGATGAGCCTCTCTCGAATCTCGATGCAAAGCTGCGAATTGAGATGAGAACCGAAATCAAGAATTTACACCAGAGACTCAAAGCGACCATGGTGTATGTTACCCATGATCAGGTAGAAGCCATGACACTCGCGGATAGAGTGGTTGTGATGAGAAACGGTATTATTGAACAAGTGGCTGACCCCATCACTCTTTATGAAAAACCAGCAAATACTTTCGTGGCGAGTTTTATTGGATCTCCAAGTATGAATTTTCTGTCAGTGAAACTGATTCGGAAGGAATCTGCTTTTTTTGTTGAGTTAGCTGAGGGTAGCCAATTGAAGATCCCTGAATCTATGCACAATAGATTTGAGCCACATATCGATCAAACTCTAACCCTAGGAATCAGACCAGAACATCTTGAAAATGCTAGGGAAGGCCACCCAGCTGTTGCAAATGTTCAGGTAAATGTTTTGGAGCCACTGGGCCCACATACCCTTTTGTTAGGTCAGATTGGTCAAGAAAATCTTACTGCTCAGATTGAAGCACGCTCTGCTGTACAACCAGGTGCAACATATCCGATCGGATTCAGCATGGAACAGATACACATATTTGACCCTAGATCAGGGCAAGTTTTGTGACCAACCCCGGAACTGCACTAAATCTGGATTGGCTGGAAGACGTCCGTGTCAATGCCAGTGCCGTCAGTCGGCGAACCCAATCCTTGACTGGACGGCGAAGCGTCAAAGGACCATGGCAAACTGCTTGGCTGCTACATGCGATCCAGTGTATGGATCTCACCACTCTCTCCAGTGATGACACCCCAAAGCGAGTCCAACGACTCTGCGCAAAAGCTCGACAGCCGATTCGTCCAGAATTGGTGAAGTCTCTCGGAATCGAATCGCTAAATCTTCAAGTTGGAGCCGTCTGTGTCTACCATGCCTTCGTCAACACAGCGGTCAACGCTCTGAAAAACACGAACATTCCGGTTGCTGCGGTTGCTGCAGGTTTCCCTCATGGGCTTAGCCCCCTTTCCGCCAAGCTGAACGAAATTCGAGCGTCAGTTGAGGACGGAGCCCAAGAAATCGACATCGTCATTAGCCGCCATCATGTTCTGACAGGAAATTGGACAGCCCTATATGATGAGGTAGCTGCATTCAAAGAAGCCTGTGGGGAAGCCCATCTAAAGACTATCTTGGGCACTGGAGACCTGGGCACTTTTCGAAATGTTGCCAAAGCCAGCTGGGTTTGTCTGATGGCTGGAGCAGATTTCATCAAGACATCCACAGGGAAAGAGGCTGTGAATGCCACCCTCCCAGTCACTCTGGTCATGTTGCGGGTTTTACGAGACTATCATCAGCGTACAGGACACTGGGCTGGCTTTAAACCAGCTGGCGGCATTCGCACTGCCAAACAGGCACTTGACTGGCTCGTGCTCGTTCGAGAAGAGCTAGGTTTCGATGCTCAGCAGCCTGCCCGCTTCCGCTTTGGTGCCAGTGGCTTATTGACCGATATTGAACGCCAACTTGAACATCGTGTGACAGGGCGATACGCCACCGCTGCCCGACAACCCCTCTGCTGATCTCCAATGAGTGACTTAGTGACGTTGTTCCAAAAATTGGATTACGGTCCTGCTCCAGAAAGTGACCAACCAGCCCAACAATGGCTGGAGAGCCATCATCGCAGCTTTGGCTTCTATCTCAATGGCAACTGGGAGATGCCTAAAGATGCTGAGTTGTTTTCTGTGGAAAACCCTGCCACTGGAGAACAACTCGCCACTTGTCGCCAAGCAGGGTCCCGGGAAATTGCACAGGCATTATCAGGGGCCAGGGAAGCCCAACCGAAGTGGGAGAAACTAACTGGGCATCAACGGGCGAAATACCTTTATGCACTCGCTCGGGAAATGCAGCAGCATTCACGTGTACTTTCGGTGCTGGAGACACTGGATAACGGCAAGCCATTCCGAGAATCACGTGACATCGACATTCCGTTGGCAGTACGGCATTTTTACCATCATGCGGGTTGGGCTCAGTTAATTGAGGAAGAGTATCCCCAGCACGTTGCTGCAGGAGTGGTCGGGCAGATCATACCCTGGAATTTCCCTTTGTTGATGCTCGCTTGGAAAGTTGCTCCAGCCTTAGCTTGTGGAAACACTGTTCTGCTTAAACCAGCAGAACAAACGCCGTTGACAGCACTCTGGTTTGCAGAATGTTGCCATCGGATTGGCTTGCCTGCTGGGGTGTTTCAATTACTCACTGGAGATGGACTGACGGGTGAAGAGTTGGTCTGTAGCAAGGGTCTCGACAAAATTGCCTTTACCGGTTCTACCTCTGTTGGAAAACGCATTCGGGAACTGACCGCCGATTCAGATTGTAAATTAACGCTGGAACTGGGCGGCAAGTCTCCTTTCATTGTTTTCGAAGATGCAGATCTGGATGCTGCTGTCGAGGGAGTGGTTGATGCGATATGGCTGAATCAAGGAGAGGTCTGTTGTGCTGGCTCTCGGTTATTGCTTCAAGAGAGCATTGCCGAAAAAATGGTTGGGAAATTACAACAGCGCATGCAGCAACTGCGGGTTGGTAATCCACTTGACAAGGCAATCGACATTGGATCATTGGTCAGTAAAACCCAACTGGAGCGTGTAAAAAGACTGACCACTGAAGGCGCTAAGGCCGGAGCCAATCTCTGGCAACCTCAAATTAGTTTGCCTGAAACAGGCTGCTTCTTTGCTCCAACCCTTGCCATTGATGTGGATCCTTCCTCTGTTCTTGCTCAAGAAGAGATTTTTGGACCAGTCGCAGCCACCATGACGTTCCGGACCCCAAGTGAAGCTCTTGAATTGGCAAACAACACCATGTATGGGCTAGCTGCAAGTGTTTGGAGTGAGAACATTAATCAGGCCCTACACCTGGCGCCATCACTACAAGCAGGGGTTGTTTGGGTAAACTGCACAAACCAGTTTGATGCAGCCTGTGGCTTTGGTGGATATCGAGAGAGTGGATATGGCAGAGAAGGTGGTCGAGAAGGGTTGCTTGAATACATGAAACCCAAGATGACGGCCTTTACAGGTAAAAAACTGAAGCGTCCCGACGTCCAGAACCTAAGCCACACCACCACTCTTGAAGGATCGGAAATACATCGTACCGCAAAATTTTTCATTGCAGGGAAACAAGCTCGACCAGATGGTGGAACCGTTCGGCCAGTTTGGAATAAGGATGGTTCACTGGCAGGTACCGTGGGACAGGGCAATCGGAAAGATCTTCGCAATGCCGTAGAAGCCGCTCAAAAGGCAAGTACATGGAGCAAATCCAGTGGCCACTTAAGAGCTCAGATTCTGTTTTATTTCGCTGAAAATCTAAGCCTCCGACGACAAGAATTGGAAACTCGGTTGCAGCAACTACTTGGCTGTAAATTAAATGAAGCCCGGCAAGAAGTGGATAGCTCGATTCAACGCTGCTTCCACTATGCAGCATGGGCTGACAAATATGAGGGAGCCTTACATCAACCTCCTCAAGGCTTATTGGTCCCTGTTCTAAATGAGCCTCTCGGAGTAATTGGTCTCATTTGCCCAGATGAGAACCCACTGCTCTCCTTTCTATCCATACTTTTGCCATCCTTGGCCGTTGGCAATCGCTCGATTGTCATTCCTTCTCCTTCTTATCCGCTCATTGCCAATGATTTGATTCAAGTCATGGAGACTTCCGATATACCAGCGGGAGCAGTCAATCTAATCAGCGGCAATCCGGCTGAAATGATTGAGACGCTTGCAGCTCACGAAGATCTGGATGGAATCTGGGTCTTTGGCACTGAAGAGGAGGTTCGTCAGGCTAAACGCCTCAGTACGAGCAATCTCAAACGGGTTTGGGGTAATGAGGGACAGGTCGTTGACTGGTATTCCCCAGCAGCCCAGGGAAGAGAGTGGCTACGACAAGCTTCTCAGAGCAAAAACATTTGGATTCCATTTGGTGAGTAGTATGGCTGGAGATCTTGGCTTCATAGGTGTATCCACACAGCACTCTCTTATCCAAAAACTTTTTCCACTGTGGGTTGATGTTCTGGGCTTAGGGGAGGCTAAACTAAGAGGATTTGATCACCCTCCTGGGGTAAGTCTTGCGGACATGAGATTGCAGGTGGAACAGCTACGCGGGGATTCTTCCTTGGCAGGGGCACTGGTCACCACACACAAAGTAGTGGTTTGGGAATGTGCGAAAGGTCTTTTTTCAGAATCAGATTCACATGCTCAGCGGCTGCACGAAGTGAGCTGTATTTCCAGGAATTCTGAAGGAGAACTAGTTGCACATGCTAAAGATCCACTGACGGCTCGCTGGGCAATCAATCAAATCGTTTCACCAGAACATTGGCAACGATTTCCCGAAGCAGAAGTCCTGATCCTTGGTGCTGGAGGTGCTGGTCTCGCGCTTGCCTGGGTCTTACTTGATTCCAATGAGAAACCAGCCCGAATTCACTTAACTGAAGTCGAAGCCGGTAGAGGTTCCCAAGTTCGAGATCATCTGAAAGAATTTTCACAGGAACTCTGGAGCCTTCATGAGATCAATAACCCCGAAGAAGCTGACCTTATTCTAGCCAAACTTCCCCCACAGAGCCTACTAGTGAATGCCTCTGGCTTAGGCAAAGACCGGCCTGGATCACCTCTTAGTGCCAACGCAGATTTTCCAAGCGAGTGCCATATTTGGGAATTCAATTACCGTGGATCATTGGAGTTTCTGCACCAGGCTCTGCGACAACAACGCAAACAGAGATTGCATATCCACGACGGTTGGGAGTATTTTCTAGCGGGTTGGGCATATATCATTGCTGAAGTCTATCATTTTGAGTTGACCGAACCACTCTTCGCAAAGCTGCGTGAAGCAGCCCTGCCTCTTCGACCAATTCACTAATTTTTCTGGAGTCACCTTATGGCGGCCTTACTACAGTTGAATGAACGGGACAACGTACGCAT
>WTIF01000221.1 GCA_011522845.1 Deltaproteobacteria bacterium | reverse complement strand
AAGTTATTCTTTTCGCAGTCATCGGCGGAAGTGGTCTTGTGATGGGGCCCATCATTGGAACATTCCTCTTAGTCCCCATTGGTGAAATGTCGAGGGTTATCTTTGAAGGTGGTGGTGCAGGAGCTTCCTTGGTTGCACTGATTAATGAGGAAATCCCCTCCGGAGAGAAATTCCTCCGTTACCTTGAGTATCTTTCCAGTGGTGGTGGTGGTGGCTTAGCGATCCTCTTATATGGCATTATCCTAATCCTTGTTTGCTTGGTTCTCCCAAGGGGAGTTCTGCCGGCTTTCCACAAACTAGGGATGAAACGCGAGGGCGGAAATTGACAAAAATCATTCTTGAAGCAAGAAACGTTACAAAACGATTTGGGGGCCTCGTTGCTGTCAACAAAGCTGAGATGAGTGTTGTAAAGGGTAGAATTACGGGATTAATTGGGCCGAACGGAGCTGGCAAGACAACTTTCTTCAATTTATTGTCAGGCTTCATGCAACCAGATGAAGGAGAAATTGTTTTTAACGGACAAAATTTGAATGGGTTGCGGCCTTCCCAAATTTGCAAACTTGGAATGACCCGAACCTTTCAAATCGTTAAGCCATTCCCCGAGTTGACCGTTCTTGAAAATGTCATGATCGGAGCCTTCAACCAGACAGGGAGCACCAAGCATGCGAAAGAAATAGCCATGGATGTTCTAGAATTGGTGGAGTTTTCTGATCAAGCAAAAATGTCAGCAGGTGCTTTGCCAGTAGCTGGCCGGAAAAGAGTTGAGGTTGCCAAGGCTTTGGCTACTCAACCAGAATTGTTGTTACTTGATGAAGTACTAGCAGGGCTGACCCCGACAGAAATGCAGAAAATGATTGCAGTCCTTGGGAAAGTTCGGGATGCAGGAATCACGATAGTCATCGTTGAACACGTGATGGCTGTCATCATGTCTCTGTGTGATCACATCGTCGTCATCAATAATGGCGAAAACATAGCTTCAGGAAATCCGCAGGAAATTTCAGTTAACCCCGCGGTTATGGAAGCCTACTTAGGCAGTGATTTCAATGCACAGTCTGTCATAAGCTGAAAGTATCAATGCTGGAACTACGACAAGTCACCTCAGGTTATGAAGATATAGAAATCGTCAAGGGCCTCTCACTCAAACTAGATGAGGGCTCTATCACCACCATTATCGGTTCTAATGGGGTGGGTAAAACAACGACGATTAGAACAATCGCTGGTTTGAACAAAACCTGGTCGGGGGAAATTCTTTTTAGGAACAGCCCTATCCAGAAGCTGAAGCCATTTGAGCGAGTGGAAATGGGGATCGTCATGGTGCCTGAGGGACGCCGCCTTTTTCCGTCTTTGACCGTCGAAGAAAACCTGTTGCTTGGCGCATTTAATCCCACCGCTGATAAGCAGATAGAGAAAAATATGGAGATGGTGTTGGAGCTATTTCCACGAGTCAGAGAAAGACTAGATCAGTATGCTGGCACGCTTAGTGGCGGGGAACAACAGATGGTTGCTATCAGTAGGGGATTGATGAGTGGACCGAAAATCTTAATGCTCGACGAACCCTCACTAGGATTAGCGCCAATCATTGTTCAACAGATTTTCGATCTCATTGCAGAAGTTAAAAAGTTAGGTACGACAGTGCTTCTTGTTGAGCAGAACGTCCAAAAGTCATTATCAATTTCAGATTACGCCTGGGTCATGGAAAACGGTAATGTCACAATTAACGGGACCGGTCCAGAACTAATTGACAACCCTGAGGTAAAACGGGCTTATTTGGGTCTGTAGCGTTTTCTCATCCTTGATTCTATTGTTTAGAGAGATCAAGGATGATCTTGCCAATATGGGTGCTAGCTTCCATCAGACGATGTGCCTCGTTTGCTTTCGCGAGGGGGAAAGTTTGATGTACCAAAACCTTAAGTTTACCTTGCTGAAATAAAGGCCAAACATGTTCCCGAAGCTCGCTTGCAATCGCTCCCTTTTGCTCAACGGTACGGGGTCGAAGTGTAGAGCCAGTAATTGTGAGTCGATTGATCATCATGGGTGCAAGGTTGATTTCATTGATTGCTGGCTTTAGAAAAGCAATCTGAACTAGCCTTCCCTCTAAAGCTAAGCACGTAATATTTTTTTGTATGTAGTCACCACCTACCATGTCCAGAATCAGCTCAACCCCTTTGCCAGAAGTGATTTCCTGGACCTGATTCACAAAATCTGCTTCTCGATAATTGATGGCATGGTCAGCACCCAATTCTAAGCAGGCTCTGCATTTTTCTTCACTACCTGCAGTAGTGATAACTTTAGCTCCATGGAGATGAGCCAACTGAATTGCCGTTGTCCCAATTCCACTAGATCCTCCATGAATGAGGATGGTTTCTCCTTTCTGGAGACCACCTCTCTGAAAAACATTTGTCCAAACTGTAAAATAATTCTCAGGTACACCAGCCGCTTCAATCATTGAGAGTCCTGCAGGAATTGGCAGAACTTGGGGTACCGGTGCGTTACAGTATTCGGCGTACCCTCCACCAGAGACCAAAGCGCATACTTTTTCACCAACTTTGTATTCTGTCACATCATCGGCTACTAAAACGACTTCCCCGGCCACTTCAAGACCAGGTATTTGGGAAGCTCCAGGTGGGGGATTGTAATTTCCTTGACGTTGCATCACATCAGGACGGTTGATGCCTGCTGCTTCGACTTTAATTAAAACCTCACCAGCGCCGACTTCTGGAACCTTCCCTGTATCGGCGAATAGCACATCAGGTTCTCCAGGCTCTCTAATAGATACCTGATTCATAATTTTTGGAATTGTCATAGATTGTCCTATCTTATTGATTTAAATTTCTTTCATTAGCGAATAGAAAGCACTAGATAAATGTCAAAAAAGATCTATCGAACCGCCATCATCGGGCTTGGCGCAGTTGGCAAAAGAATGCTTACAAATTTATTTTCCCATCCACGGTTCGAGCCTGTAGCTGGTTATGACCTGAGTTCTAACACTTTGGATAACTTTGAACTTCCTGATGGATCTTTCAAGTTCGTAGACAATATCACAGACCTCTATGAAACAAGAGGGATTGATTTATTGTACATATCAACACCTCCAAAATTTCATGCAGGGGCCGTTTATGAAGGATTAAAGAATAAATGGAATATTTTATGTGAAAAGCCACTGGGGATCAGCCTCTCAGAAAGTACACAACTGGTAAGAACAATTGAGCAGTATGAGGTTTTTCAAGGAGTGAACTTTGTCTTTTCAGGTGCCCCCTCAATGCATGCAGCTAAAAAGCAATTGGCAGCTGGAGTCATTGGAGATTTGAATGGAGCTGAATTCATCATGAAATTTGCGAACTGGCCACGCCCCTGGCAAGCTCATGCAGCTTGGCTTGGTGAGCGTGAACAAGGAGGGATGTTGAGAGAAGTGGGCTCTCACTATGCTTATTTGAGCCAGGAAATTTTTGGAAAACTTAAACCAGGTCCCTTGCAGATTATCGAATTTCCTCAAAAAGCCCTTGCAGAAACTTTATTCATGGGGCAATGGGAATCCACTTGGGGTTCCATAACCCTCAATGCACGGGTAGGTGGCAACAGACAAGATATGGTGCGTTATAGGATTCTTGGCTCAGAGGGCTGCCTTGTCTTTGATAATTGGTACCAACTCTATTTGGAAAAACCAGATGGATGGACTCCTCTGCTAGATAGTGAATCAAGCCAACCTATCCGAGCTTACATGGGGCAGCTTGATCAACTGGCTCTCCAACTTGACGACGGCCAGAAAAGATTGGCGAGTTTTTCGGATGCGCTGGCTGTTCAAGAACTTATTGAAGGTACTTTTCAATAAAGGAAAGTGCTACTGAGTTGTAAAAGCGTTGCAATCTGAAGGATAGCCACATGAAATCCGAGTTCTTATTGGAAGGACTTCCCAGCGACAAGGCGTTGGTTTTCAAAAATAGAGCCCTGATCTGGAGCCGGAGGGTAAGGCATTCGAACAGGTACTTTCTCCAAGCGGGGGAGTTGGCTCTGCCCACAAATCAATCTTCCATCAAATTCTTCGATCGAACTGATTCCTCTCAGTGGCCAGGCATCTGCTGCAGAATAGCCAATTAACAAAATAGGCCGGTTTCGATTTGATTGATTGGAGCGTGAACCGTGAATCATCCGAACATGGTGCATGGTGATCGCTCCAGCTTTAGCAGTGAGTGAAACAGCTTTCTTTGGGTCAAAAAGAGCTTTTTCAATGTCGATAGCTCCACAAAAAAAACCTTCTGGATGGTGATGGTTTTCAACGGGGCCTTTGTGCGATTCTGGGATCATCAGCAGAGGTCCATTTTCTTCATGACAGTCTTCCAGCAGCACACCAACCTCAAGAATGTCATCATTTGAGTGAGGATAGAAGGCCCAGTCCTGGTGCCATTCAACCGCCTCTCCTCCATTCGCTTGTTTGATATTGAGCTTACTGTGCTCCATCCTTAGATTTGGGCCCAAAAGGGCTCTCACACAGTTCAAAATCTCTTTGGATCGCATGATTTTATCAAAGATTGGATCGACTGAATGAGGGTCTTTGATTCGCCGAACACTGGGAACTCGATCGTTGTGTTGATCGCTCAGATCGTAGATGGTGTCGCTTGATTTTACCTTCCTTGAAGCTCCAATCAAACTTCTCAAGACTCTATTTGCTTCTTCAATCAATTCCTTGTGAACCACAGATTCCACAACAACAAATCCCTTCTTCCAGAATTGATCAATTTGATGTTTGTTCATTTCAACTCGGTTTCAACCTTTTTAACTTCTAAAATTCATTTTTTTCGAGGCTAAATATCTTATTCGATAGTGTAATTTTAAAATTTGGGAGTTTGATATAAATTTCTTCCATTAACTTCTATTGAAACATCCACCAAATAGTTGGTTAGCCCTTTAATATTGATATCTATTCCCAACCCAGGTGCTTCAGGTGCTTTCACTTGGCCATTTTTATCAGGTTCTAAGTGCGTTTTGGTGATGTCTAATGCTAAGGATTTTGGTTGACCTGGGTACTCACAGATTTCATGATTTTTCAACCCAGCGTATGGCTGCAGCGAAGCGCTCAAGGCAAGATGCGATGTGAAAGTGTGGTTCACATAAGTGACTCCACTTGCGATGGCATGATCTGCCACTAATTTGGCGGGGCCAATGCCTCCTATTCTCCCGCAATCAATTTGGACGTAGCCGACTTTCCCGAAATCAATCAAATGCTTGGCCATTGAGGGATGATGCGCACCCTCCCCACCAGCAAGTTTTATTTTACCACTTCTCTTGGCAAGCTCACCGTATTCCTGAAGAGCATGTGCGTGAAAAGGTTCTTCAAACCATAGGACATCTGCCTCTTCCATTGCCTTGATTCTTTGAGAAGCTTTCTCCACATCATCCCCAAAAATTTGGCCAGTATCCACGAGGAGAATACCGTCTTGTCCCAAACCTTCTCGAGCGGCTTGAAAATGTTCCCGATCTTCTGAAGCCGTTCCTGTCCCAATTGGTCCCCAACCAAACTTTGCTGCTTGAAAGCCTTTTTGACGAGCTTCTTTAGCACGTTCCAAAGTCATTGTAGGTTCGTCACCGAAAAGCACTGAAAAATAGGGGGTTTTAGCAAAGGAATGATCGTAGCCGAGGAGTTTCCAAACTGGTTCATTTAAAGACTTACCCAGAAGATCCCAAAGAGCCATCTCGATTCCGGAGTAAGTATGGGCTGCTTGGAGCAAATCCATACTTTGATAGGCAACGATTTGACTTATTCGCTGAATATCTGATGGGATAATTAAATTTTGTCCAAGTACAGAATCCTGCACTGGTTGACAGGAACCATGGGATAGTGGGCAAACCAGAGCTGCAATGGAGGGAAGAGGAGCTGCCTCGCACTCTCCATAACCAACCAAACCACCTGCAGCAACTCTCACCAATAAAGCATCCTGGCTTCCATCTGCTTCGGTCGTAACCTTCGGCATGGATAGATAAAAGAAATCAATCGATTCAATCCTCATCAAGTCATCCTGCAAATCGGGATGTTAAGCCACCATCAGCGATCCAATTCGCTCCTGTAACAAAGGACGCTTCCGTCGAAAGCAGGAAGGCAACGCAATTGGCAATTTCTGATGGTTTAGCCATTCGGTGCATTGGATGGACATCCAGAACTTTTTCCCGGAGGGATGGATCGTTTCTCTCAAAGAATTCTTTAACGAGAAAAGTCTCCGTATATCCAGGGGAGAGCGCATTCACTCTCACCTGATGCGCACCAACCTCCAGTGCCATCGAACGAGTCAATCCTACCAAGCCTGACTTTGCAGCGGCATACGGGAACATACTCGGATAGGTCATGTTTGCATGAACCGAAGCGATATTGACGATTGAACCCTTCTTGTTTGCAATCATATCTGGGAGAACTTCCCGGGCTGTAAGCCAAGCAGCTTTTAAATCAACATCGAAGACATCTTCCCACTGTTGCTCGGTCATTGTCACTGGGTCCGCATATGAGTTTCTGCCAGCGTTGTTCACCAAACCCTTAATTGCGCCAAACTTTTTTCGGGAAGCATCACACCAGCGCTTTAGATCCTCGACAGAACAAACATTTCCCTCTACAAAGAGAAGCTTGTTGTCCTGATTTAGTTTATTGAGAAGACTCCTTGCTTCCTCGCCCTCAAGATCAATGAACGAGACGTTAGCCCCTTCCAAGAGACATTTTTCCACGATCGCAGATCCAATCCCACGACCACCTCCAGTAACCAGAATATGTTCGTTGTCCAGTCTACCTGCCATGAAACCTTGATTAGCGACCAGTGATGGATTGACGACGGATTCTACGGTCTATAAT
>WTIF01000285.1 GCA_011522845.1 Deltaproteobacteria bacterium | reverse complement strand
TTGGTTTTCAGTGCAAATTTGTAGAACACATGTTTACTTTGCTTCACTCAAATTCATAAGTTTTCAACTGCAGAGACAGTCCAAAACTTTTAAAACACTTACACAACTCAATGTAAGCTTAGACTACTAAAGGCGTTCGCCAAATTGCCAACTTAAAGATTTTTATTACACATCAAAATTATTTTCATTCCAAATTATGGAATCAACGAATTCATTGGAAAGTTCAACTTCATGGCAAATGAAAGCGGTGACCTGGCTAGGGGCTCTCGTCAACATCTTGCTTACGATTTTGAAAGCTGTAGTGGGTTGGGCGAGTGGTTCACCCGCATTGATTGCTGATGCAGGACATTCTTTCTCTGATCTGCTTTCTGATGGAGTGACTCTTTGGGCACTGATGCTCGGTCGTATGCCCAAAGATGATAATCACCCCTATGGGCATGGTCGATTTGAAACCATTGGGACGCTTTTTGTTGCCGTTCTCCTCGGATTTACAGCATTAGAATTGGGTATTTATGCGATTGGATCCCTAGACCAAGAACAGTCTCCTGGATGGAACGCAATCTATGTTGCATTAATCTCCATCTTTCTTAAGGAACTCCTATTTTGGTTGACCATGTGGATTGGAAAAAAGGAGCAGAACCGTCTCCTTCAGGCCAATGCTTGGCATCATCGGAGTGATGCGCTTTCTTCAGTAGCTGCATTGATTGGAATTGGAGGAGCGCAATTGGGCTATCCCTTTTTGGATCCCTTGGCAGGATTGGTTGTCTCAGCGCTGATCATGAAAACTGCCTGGGATATGGGTAAGCAAAGTGTAGATGAACTGACTGATGCGGTTACAGACCCTGAAGTGGAATCGCAGGTCCATCAATTAATGTCTAACGTAGAGGGAGTACAAGATTTTCATGAAGTCAGGGTAAGACGGATGGGATCATATCTGCTGGTGGATCTACACATAGAAGTGGATGGGCACCTCACCGTTTCTTCTGCTCACCAAATTGCCGAAAGGGCCAGACTGCGAATTATTCAATCTTTACCAACTGTCACAGAAGTTCTTGTACACGTGGATCCTGAGCCTGACCCCCCATCAAAAATGCCCGATGAAGAGACTCAATTGATGCGACCTCAGGATGAAATTGAACAAGACATTGTTTCTGTTCTAGAGCAGGTTCCCCAAGTCCGGAAAATAACGCATATCTATTGTCATTATCTTCATCGAAAGCTGCTCGTACACATTCATGTCGAAATGGAGGAAAATCTGATCATTTCAGAGGCCAGACGGATTGCAATCGAAGCGGAAAAATTGGTTGAGTCAATAGCTGATATTCAGGAAGCTGATGTTCACCTAGAATTGTCCCCTCACTGACAACAAATTTTAAACGGATTTGATCTTTGACTTCGAAAGGTAGGTAGTGTACCAGTGAGCCATCTTAGCCCACTGGTTTGGCAGGAAGATTAGTAGGCGTAGTAGAGATTGAATTCGTAGGGGTGTGGTCGAGACTCAATCGGTGTGACCTCTTCATTGAGCTTGTATTCCACCCATGCGTCAATCACATCCTTGGTAAACACATCCCCCTTCAATAAGAAATCGTGATTGGCTTCAAGATTTTCAATGGACTCGCGCAGAGACCCTGGCATCTTGCCAATTTTGTGGAGTTCTTCTGGTGGCAGATCATAAATGTTGACATCCATTGGATCACCAGGGTGAATTTTGTTTTGAATTCCATCCAATCCAGCCATCAGCATTGCAGCAAAGGCCATGTAGCCATTTGCTCCTGGATCTGGGCAGCGGAATTCGATTCGTTTTGCTGCCTTCGAATCCGCCAGAGGAATGCGAATCGTTGCTGAACGATTTCTGTTTGAGTAGGCGAGATTGATTGGGGCCTCAAATCCTTTTACCAGGCGCTTGTAGGAGTTGGTCAGAGGATTGGTCAGAGCTGCCAGAGAGGGTGCATGCTTAAGAATCCCTCCAATATAGTAGAGCGCTGTTTCGCTTAAGCCAGCGTATTCATCTCCTGCGAAAAGGGGCTTGCCATCTTTCCAAAGAGATTGGTGAGTATGCATTCCGCTCCCATTGTCAGCAAACATGGGCTTGGGCATAAACGTAGCGGTCTTGCCATGCTGGCGCGCTACATTTCTAATGACATACTTGTACCACTGTAGGTGGTCTGCACAACTGACAAGAGTATCGAATCGGAAATTGATCTCGTGCTGTGCTGGTGCAACCTCATGGTGAGCACGTTCTACCATCAGACCACACTGTTCCAACATTGTAATCATCTCGTTCCGAATATCCTGATTGGAGTCGAACGGGGCTACTGGGAAATACCCTAGTTTCGGCCCAATTTTATACCCGAGATTAGGCATTTCATCGGCACCCGTGTTCCAGGGACACTCTGCTGAATCAATGGAATAAAACCCTCCTGCGCTGCTGTAGGAATACTGAACATCGTCAAAAAGGAAAAATTCAGCTTCTGGCCCAAAATAAGCCGTGTCTGCTATCCCTGTTGAGACTAAATAAGCTTCAGCTTTTCGAGCAATATTTCTTGGATCTCGGCTGTAGCGCTCACCCGTAACAGGATCAACGATATCGCAAATCAGTGTCAGTGAATTAGCCTCGATGAACGGATCCACTTTCATCGTACTCAGATCAGGAATCATTTTCATATCACTGGCATCGATGGTCTGCCAGCATCGAATACTGGAACCATCAAACATCACTCCTTCTTCCAGAGTACTTTCGTTGACCACCCCAATCGGAACTTGCAAATGCTGCCAGGTACCCAGCAAATCAATGAACTTGAAGTCAACAAATTCAATGTCATTTTTTTTGATAAAGTCGAGGATATCTTTGGGGGTAGTCATATCGAATATTCCTTTATGTAAGCGCGGGATTTCCGCCAGAATTAAGGGAAGACCGGAAACGAGGACCAGACAATTGAAATCTCAATTTGTCTCCAAAAACCTTCTGCCGCTTCCTAAAGCAAGTCAAGTGCTTCTCTTTAAACTAACGACAGGAGACAAATCTTATACCAAATTCATGTTATTGATATGATTAACTATTAATTATCAATAGCATGCAAGATTGCCTAAATTTCGAGCAGATGCTAAAAAACCTGTCAGTTTCAAGGCGCTAAACGGGCTCTTGTCCAAGCATCCTGCTGCATCTGATAGAGTAATCGATCGTGCAGTCGGTTCGACCTCCCTTGCCAGAATTCGAATTTGTTTGGTGTTAATCGATAGCCTCCCCAGTGATCCGGACGAGGAACGTTTCCCTCCGCAAATTTCTTTTCGAATTCAATTTGTCTTTTTTCTAGTACAGTTCGATCAACAATCGGTTGACTTTGTTCAGAGACCCAGGCGCCCAAGCGACTGCCATAGGGCCTACTCTGGAAGTACGTATCAGATTCTTCTTCACCAATTTTCACAACCACTCCCTCAATACGAATTTGACGCTGTAAGGATTCCCACCAAAATAAAATTGATGCTCTAGGGTTGTGTGCCAACTGTTCACCTTTCTGGCTGAGGTAATTCGTAAAAAAGACCAACCCACTTTGATCAAAATCTTTCAATAAAACTACGCGAGATGTCGGTTGTCCGTCCTGAGTAACTGTGGATAGGATCATCGCATTCGGTTCCAAAATTTTTGCATTCCGGGCGATCTCAAACCAACTGCTAAACAGCTCCCAAGGCTCTGGCGGGGCACTACTTTCGAGTAGCTCTCCAATCGTATAGTCTTGACGCATTGCTGCGATTTCACTGTCTCTCATAAATTAATCTGTCAAATTAGATTGGAGGTTGATGGAACATCCTGAAGGTTCTGATACGTTCGGCAGATCCTGGCATCTGTATTGTTCGAAGCGCCGATTGTTCCTGCGCTCAGACTGTCGGAGTACATGGTTCACTTCTCGATTTAGAGGCCCCATCAATTTTTGCTCACACTGGACTATTTGGTGATAGTCCGTATATTTTCGGCACTCTGCAAAGTAAGGTATTTTTTCGTAAACCCTTACCTCACGTCCAGACTGACAAGAAGCCAATACCAGCAAACTTATCAAGCAACACCAGAACACCTTACCCATAGCACCTCTGCAATTTCACCAATTTCCAAAACTACTTAAAGGCCATGCAACAAGACAACCCTCAAATGAAAATTACCTGCCTCGACTTTGAGGGAGTGCTGATTCCAGAAATTTGGATCGGTCTGGCCGAACGAACTGGGATTGAGGAACTAAGACTGACCACCCGAGACATCGCTGACTACGATGAATTGATGCGCTATCGTTTAAAAATATGTGGTGAAAAAAATTTGAGAATTCAGGATATCCATGAAGTCGTTGATCAAATGGATCCTCTTGATGGGGCAATCGATTTCCTTCACTGGCTCAGAACCGAATGTGAAGTAATCATTCTATCGGACACCTTCCGAGAATTTGTCAGCCCGCTGTTGAATAAGCTTAGCCAGCCAACTATTTTCTGCCATACTTTGCAAATTGATCAAGCAGGCAAAATCACAGATTATCTGCTCCGCCAACAAGATCAGAAGCGGCGCGCTGTGAACGCACTGAAAGATCTCAATTTTCAGGTTCTCGCTGCTGGAGATTCATACAACGACATCTCAATGCTGCAAAGCGCACATCATGGGATCTTCTTTAGGCCCACCCAAAAAATCACAGAAGAATTCCCTTCCTTTCCGGTGACTCATCAGTATGCGGAATTGAAATTGGAACTGCAGAAGCATCTCAATGGCTAACAAACGCTTTCAGAGGAAGCCAAAAATTCAGCAAAAGGATCACGAATGGCTCTATGGAATCAACGCTGTTGAAGCTGCTGTTTCAAGTTCGTACCGTAAGCACTTTGCTATGTGGGTCAAGCATCCTGTGGGAGAGAGAATCCAAAGGCTTCAAAAAGCTGCTGAAGAACGAGGAATATCGATCAAAAAAGCTACTCCAGAAATTTTTGAAACATATTGTCCGGATGGGGTACATCAAGGCGTACTACTAGAGTGCAGCGCTCGACACTTGGAGACTCCAACTTCTCTGCCAGCTACTGAAAAAATAAACCCATTTTATTTGGTTTTGGATCAGATCAAAGATCCTCAAAATTTTGGTGCTATCTTGAGGTCAGCTGCCTTTTTTGGTTGTTCAGGATGCATTATCACCAAAGACCACAGTCCCGGTGTGACTCCTGCTGTGTCCAAGGCTTCTGTTGGTGTAGCTGAATGGTTCCCGATCTTTGAAACAACAAATCTTGCTCGATTTCTGGCAGACCAAAAGAAAAACGGCTTCTGGATCGTTGGCTTGGCTGGCGATGGGAAATCGGAGTTACGAAAGCTTGAAAGGGATCGTCCGCTGTTGCTGGTTCTGGGCAATGAGGGAAGGGGCCTGCGCCAGTTGGTCAAACAGCAGTGTGACTGGGATGTGCGTATAGATGGGACAGAACAAGTAGAATCGCTGAATGTCAGCGTAGCAGCGGCTCTAGCTTGCTACCAGTTGGGTTCTCAGGAAGAGGGCTCTGCATGTAAGGATTTTGCGTCCGCTTGAGCTATCGGGTCTTGCGGTTCATCCAGTTCCTCATAATGGAGCCGAGTGATGCGTATGCCTTCATTTTTTCCGAGGCTATAGGCAATTCCTCCAGAAACAGCAATCAGTGCAGCAATGGATACGATGTGCAAACTCAGCAGCATCATTTTGTTCAACTCGATAGGAAAAAATTATGGTCAAGCATCTGGTTCTTTTCCGCCTGAAAGAAAAAACCCCACAAAGTTCCCGACAGCTAATGGACGCATTTGCTGGGCTTCCAGATAAAATCGAAGAAATTCAACACTTGGAAGTAGGAGAGGACTTCAAAACAACTCCAAAATCTTTTGATGTCGCCCTGTCTGTAGAATTTGACGCCCGAGAGGCACTGAGTGCTTTTTCGGTTCATCCAGAGTATGTGCCTGTTCTAGACTTAATCCACGAAATCTGCTCAGAGTATGCCGTTGTTGACATGGAGATTGAATCAAATTAGGCGGTCGCTTCGGCTAATTCTTTAAGATGACTACGATAGGCTTCCGAACCTTTTTCCTCCCACGTTTTGAGGAGAGCTGAACCAATCACTGCGATGTCTGCGTGCCCTTGCAGTTGGTTTAGATCCTCCCCTGTACTCAATCCGAAACCCAATGCCAGCGGCAGATCAGAGTATCTTCGGCATCGTGTCAAAAACTCGAAGACCATCGGATCAATCTTCGTCACAGCACCAGTGACACCTTTCCTAGCTACACAATAGAGGAAGCCACTCCCGTTGGCGCAGATACTCTGCAACCTAGTCTCCTTGTGTGTTGGCGTACAAAGCATGATCGGATTCAGTCGATGCTCTTTGCTCAACTGATGCAAATCCTCCATTTCCTCAAGAGGTAGGTCCGGTAGTAAGTACCCACTGGCACCATGCTCGGCAAGTCTTGAGCAAAAACTACGATGACCCATCGCGAAAGCGCTGTTGTAGTAACCAATCAACAATAACGGGAAATCGAACTTCTCATGCGCCCTTTTCATAAAATCAAAATAGGCATTCCAATCAATGCCGTTTTTCAGAGCTTCTTGATTTGCTTTTACGAATAGTGGACCGTCTGCGATTGGCTCACTGAAAGGCATTTGCAATTCTACCATGTCCACGTTGGCTGCCTGCATTTCCTCCAACATCTGCCAATTGTCCTCCAGAGAAGGATAGCCAACCACGGTGTGGGTCATCAGTAGGATTTTTTTCTCTTTGAGTCGATTTCTCAAATATTCAGATAGCTTGCTGGACATTCATCTCTCAGTTGCTTGCTTTTCGATATTCATTTGATTTTTGATGGATGAACTCACGCCATTTTGGGTCATCCAATGCCTCAGCAATATTGAAAATGTCTTTGTCACCCCGACCGGACAAATTGAATAGAACGATATCGTCTTCATCCATTTCACTTGATTCGCGTAACAATCCCGCTAACCCATGAGTGCTCTCCAAGGCAGGAATCAGCCCCTCTGTGCGGATCAGTAATCGAACAGCGTCAATCACTTCCTGGTCTGTGGCAGAGCTAAAGCGCACTTTTCCTTCATCATGCAGATGACTCAAAATCGGTCCGACTCCCACATAATCCAATCCGGCTGCAATAGAGTGGGTGTGCATCATTTGCCCTTCTGGATTCTGTAGGAAGTAGGTTTTGTAACCCTGAGCTACTCCAATGTGACCACCTGAAAACCTGGCAGCGTGCGCACCGCTTTCAACACCATGGCCACCTGCTTCGACACCTACCAACTCCACTCCTTCATCTTCCAAAAACGGCAAAAACAGACCGGAAGCATTTGAACCACCTCCAACGCAGGCGTAGATCCGGTCTGGCAATCTCCCTGTCAGCTCTAAGATCTGTTCTCTGGATTCCTGACCAATCAAAGATTGAAAGTAGGAAACCATTGTTGGGAATGGATGAGGTCCACAGACAGTCCCCAGAGCATAATGAGTGTCATCCATGCTGGCAGACCAATCACGCATTGCTGCATTGATAGCATCCTTAAGGGTTGCTGAGCCTTCGGTAACTGCGACAACTTCAGCACCTAGTTGTTCCATCCAGAAAACATTCGGCCGCTGTCGCTCTACATCCAGGGCTCCCATGTAGATCGTGCACTCCAGCCCAAAGCGAGCCGCCATGGTTGCGGTTGCCACACCATGCTGTCCTGCTCCAGTTTCAGCAATAACTCTTGATTTTCCCATTCGCTTGACCAGCAGCCCTTGGCCCATTACGTTGTTGGCTTTGTGTGCTCCAGTCTGGTTCAGATCCTCTCGCTTACAATAGATTTGCGCTCCACCATTCTGCTTGCTTAAGTTTGGTAAGTACGTGATTGGTGTTGGACGACACGAGTAGCTCTGCATGGTCTGAACATATTCTGTCCAAAAACTGGGGTCATTCCTTGCAGATTCAAATGCTTCAATTAATTCCTCAAATGTCGCCCTGAGAATCTCAGGAATGAACATTCCACCAAATTGGCCATAATAGCCTGGCTTTTCAGTCTGGAATATATCTGACCACATTTAGCAAACCTCATTCATTGACTAGTAATTTTTAGTGAAGGTCTATTAACTTCTAAGTTGTGCCTATTGTTCACGAACAACCAAAAGAGTTAAAATCATTACTCGAATTAGTTGGCTTGGTGAACTCGAAATCGTAGAATTGCAACCATACCCTGTCAACACATTTCCATTCTATTAACGTGTAGGCGTACACATGACCAACTGCCAGTCCCATACATAAAACCCAATTGGATCATTCGTATTTTGCTTTAAGAAAATTCAAATCCGATGAAACTTCAAAAAACTATCCAACTGCTATTCGTTTATCTATTTGTTTTGTTGGGATCTACAACTGCCCAATCAGACTCATCAATCACCCAACGACAAATTAATCTTGCTGGGCTCCAAGTTTTGAGTGGACCTGCTGCTGATCAATATCATGGCATCTCCGTTGGCATAAAAGCCTATTTCAGCTATTTGAATCACCAAGGGGGTGTTCATGGAAGACGTATTGAGTACACCACTCTTGACACTCGCATGGAAGGCAAAACGGTCGAACAACTTATCAAAAATACAGTTTTTCAGCACCCAATTTTGGCGATGGTAGGGTCTGTCGGAGAGCCAGTCTTAGGCTCATATCCAGACTGGGTTCCTGTTGCTGGGATACCAGATCTATTTGGTGTTGGTCGTCCTCAAGAAAAAAAAGCCGGTAGAATTTATTTCTCTCCATCTCTTGAGGCAGAAGCGTTAGCACTTGGAAGATTCTGTGCTGAGAATTTGGTAGGAAAACGTGTTCTTGTTTGGTTTCGTGATGATCAAAAAGCAACTTCACTGCTGGAGTATTTTGATGCTGGAAGCGCAGGATTGATTCAAATTGAACCAATGCCAAGCCGAGCACCTCTGTTCAACCTAGAAAAAGAGTTGGATCAATTAGTAGCCCTAGTTCCAGACGCTATTGTAGTGCTCGGAGATACGCTGGAAACTCATGCGTTTATTTGGCAGCATCAGGAGTGGAATGTTCCAATCTATGCAGGTTCTGGTATCGCAAATGGTGAGTTGCTCAGACAATTTGATCCGGAGGTTCTGAATCGAGTCGCCTTTCTCAGCTATCTCCCAATGCTGCAACAAAATGATCATCCCGGGATCACTCTTCACCGTAGACTGTTGAACGAATATGCCCCTGGCCAAGAGATGACTCATTGGACACTGATCGGACATGCAATCGCTGAAACCACAACAGAATTACTTCACCGCAGTGGAATTCGTCTAAGTCCATTCCAATTGACAACCACGTTACAGCAAGTTGGTGAATGGCACGGTCTTCTCGGTCCCCCCATGGAATTCCCCTTAGCCACAAGTGCCGTTTCATCCTTTCGGATGACCCAAGTCTTTCAGAATCAAGTTCAGTATGTTTCTGATTGGATTTCTGCAAATCCTGCAAATTGAAAGCTCTGTTAATGAGTGAAGAACTTGTCTTCGAAGAGGCTGAGCTTTATATTTTAAGACAAATTTAAACGAATCAAAGGAGTTCCCATATGCAGCGGATTCACCCCACAGCACTTGTGGACGAACGTGCCCAAATTGGTAATGACGTTGAAATTGGTCCGTTCTCTGTGGTTGGTCCTGATGTCATTGTAGGCGATCGCTGCATTTTGAAAAGCCATGTTACTTTGGAAGGCCCAACAACAATGGGCTCAAACAATGTCTTCTATCCCTATTCTTACATCGGGAGTGCTCCCCAAGATTTAAAATACGACGGTGAACCAACCACTCTCACGATAGGCTCAAACAACCAGTTCCGTGAGTGTGTTTCTGTCCACCGTGGAACTGTCCAAGGAGGTGGAAAAACTATTATTGGAGATCACAACCTCCTCATGGGCTACGTCCATGTTGCTCACGATTGTGTGCTAGGGAACCACAATGTCCTAGCTAACTATACTGGTCTGAGTGGTCACGTCGTGATGGAAGACTTTATTACACTCGGTGGTCAAAATGGGGTTACTCAGTTTGTTCACATTGGTTCCTACGCTTACACTGGTGCAGGGTCTCTAATTGACAAGCACGTCGTACCCTACACAACTGGCTATGGTAATCGTTTCGAAGTAAAGGGAATCAACATTGTTGGGCTCCGACGTAAAGGGTTTGAACGTAAAGTGATCAATCAGATTCTGGAAGCTCACAGGATTCTTTTCCGACAAGACCTACGAACTGAAGATGCTCTAAAACAAATTGAATCTGCTTTTGGTGATGTGCCAGCAGTTCAAGCTCTGGTAACTTTCATTCAGAATGTTGAGGGAGCGATTCTCAAGTAGAGGATGCCCTCGCATTCAACCATTCCTAAAAGCCCGCCCGGGCTCTTCTCTCCCACATGGATCCCGTTTACATTCAATTTTCTACTCTAGTGATTGCCCTGGCAACCGGGGTAACACTATTGGTCACCGCGCAGCATCTCCGTATTCCAGCAATTGTGCCTCTTCTCCTGGGTGGAATTTTACTGGGACCAGAAGTTAGCGGCCTGATTGATCCTGCGGATTTGGGTAACGGTCTCGATTTACTCGTTGCAGGGTGTGTAGCAGTCATTCTGTTTGAGGGAGGCCTTTCCCTTCAAAGAATTGGATTTGAGCAGGCTCCCAAAGTAATCTGGCGACTGCTGACCATTGGGGTATTGATCACCTGGCTTGGAACAACAATTCTCATTCACTTCTTGTTCAACTACTCCCTCTCTTTCTGCTTACTGGCAAGTTCTCTAATCATTGTGACAGGGCCAACTGTCATACACCCTCTTCTGAGAAGAATTGGAGTCAACGAACGCCTACATCACATTCTTCACTGGGAAGGGGTTTTAATTGATCCAATTGGGGTTTTTATCGCAGTTCTTTGCTTCGAATGGTTTTCTGCCGGAAGTCTTACTCTGAGTGCACTTGAGGGGTTTGGTTTGCGTTTACTGGTGGGTATGGGAACAGGCCTAGTGGGAGGCTATCTTCTACTGGTCGCCATCAAACGTCATTGGATTCAACGCGAATACACAAATATCGTTGCTCTGGCATGGGCGTTACTGGCTTTTGGGGTGGCTGATGGGCTGGTTCATGAGGCTGGCTTGCTCACAGTCATCATAATGGGTTTTATGTTGGGGCTGAGCAGCAGTGAGGAAATCAAACAACTCAAGCAATTCAAACAAGAACTTACAGAGATGTCGATTGCGATATTATTCATTTTATTGTCAGCCCAACTTCGTCTCACTGATTTTAAGAACTTCATTTTTGATAACGGGATATGGTTGATTTTGGGTGTCGTCATTTTGATTCGTCCGCTCGGTGTGATTGCTTCCAGTTTTAGGACAGATCTTGGGATCCGTGAGCGCTGCTTTCTGAGTTGGATGGCGCCAAGGGGAATTGTTGCTGGCTCGATGGCTTCCTTATTTGCCCTGAAGCTTGAGCCAAGTTTGGGAAACCAAGCAAATTTTTTACAGGCTTTCACGTTCAGCATTATTGGATTCACAGTCATCATTCAGGGTCTGAGTGCAGGAAAAGTCGCAAATTTTCTCAGCGTTAAATCTCAGGACCGTGTGGGTTGGCTGATCATCGGGGCGCATTTATTGGCACGTCGAGTAGCCTCATTTATTGAACAGACAACTGGACACCCTTGTGTTTTGATGGACACCAACACAGAGTCAGCTCGGCAAGCAGAATCAGAGGGCCTTCGGGTCTTGCGTGGCAACGCCTTAGATCAAACAAGTCTTCCACCAGAATTGTACCCTTTTATTGGCAACGTATTGGCTTTGACAGACAATCGGGACTTGAATCAGTTGATTTGTGAACGTTGGGCAGAGGTAGTGGGCAGAAAACATGTCTATCGCTGGTCACCAGATAGCGCAAGGCAGGAACAGCTTATTGGAGGCCTCGGTCAGCCAATTTGGAATAATCTGCCGAAACCTACCCAAATTGAGTACACACTTCGCAATAAAGATGCTGTCATTGCCAAAGCGAACCTCAGGAAATTGCCTACCAAATTGCGCCGTGACACGATTCCTCTCACCTTGCAGTTAGGGAAACAAATTCACTTGCAACCCGAACTTCCGAATGATCAGGAAGGTTCAGTCTTGATCTTTCGACAAAAAGCCCGCTATCTGCTCTTCTATACCTATCCTGAGCAAGTTATCTTTCCCTCTGCAACCACTTTGGAGGAATTATTTGATACGATGGTAGAAAAAGCAAAAGATCGCTTTCCCGATCTCGATGTTTCTAAAATTGTGACACAACTATTGTCTCGAGAGAAAAGTTTTTCAACCAGATTGAGCCACAACGTAGCTATTCCACACGCATACTCAGCAGACACATCCGAGCCAATCTGCGTGATCGCAATCGCTCCTTATGGACTTCAGTGGGAATCAGAAGAAGCAATTGTCCGTCTGGTTTTTCTGGTGATCAGTCCCAAAGATGATCCTGAAATCCACCTAAATATACTTGCTGAAATTGCGAGAATTGCATCAGAAGATTCAATTGTTCAAGAACTGCTTCGGAGTGAGACGTCCCAAAGTTTCATGGAAAAGTTGCAGAAAGCCCGAACACTACTATCAGACTGAGATCAAACAATGACAGACTCTCCTCCGAAAACTTTTATCAGAACAGATGGCCGCCAAACCTGGGAGCCACGCCCAATCAATATCCACCCTGATTTCATAGAAAATGCCGATGGTTCCGTTCTGGTTGAAACTGGCAAAACCCGAGTTATTTGCACAGCTTCGGTTGAAGAGGAGGTTCCTCCTTTTCTGCAGCGGAAGGATCAACCACCAAAGCATGGTTGGCTAACGGCTGAATATGGGATGCTGCCTGGTTCCACAGGTCGACGAAAAAAAAGAGACCTTGGAGGAAAAATTGATGGGCGAACACAGGAAATTCAACGTCTTATCGGCCGATCCTTACGTTCAGTTGTCGACCTCAAAGCCCTTGGAAACCATACATTGTGGATCGATTGTGATGTGATTCAAGCCGATGTAGGCACTCGAACAGCAGCGATTACAGGGGGATTCGTGGCCTTGGCAATTGCCCTGGACAGAATGATCAGCAAAAAAAAAATCGACTCCTGGCCGATTCAATATCAACTCGCTGCAGTTAGTGTTGGCTTAAAAGAAGGGACTGCTCTCGTTGATCTGAAATATGATGAAGATAGTCAGGCTGATGTTGACTTGAATGTAGTTCAGACTTCAGAAGGTGAGCTAGTTGAAGTTCAGGGAACTGCTGAGCACAAGCGTTTCCGAAGAGAACAACTTGATGAATTATTGAAGCTTGCAGAGGAGGGCCTGAAATCTCATTTTCAAGTTCAGAGGAAGATTTTGGATAATCTTAAAAACGCAAAATTCTGAGTTCATTTTTACAGCTAAGGCAAACTCACTCAATCGAATGAGCTGTTCCCTGACTAGCGTCTATCAATAACTTTCTTTTTGGTTGAGTGCCTTGGGTGTTGACTACCAAGCTTCCCTCACCGTGCAGATTATGTCGTGCACTGTCTAAAAAAGCCCGAACAACAATCTGTCCGTCAAAGGCTTTATCTGAAACACGAGGCGGTCGAATTCGAGCTGGTATCCTCACAAAACCAGAACTGTCCAATGTAGTCATACTGGGAAGCCGCAAATTGTAGAAATCACTTTCAAGGTAGACTTTTCCTGCAGCTCTTACGACTTTGCTACTTTTCAGGTCAGCCAATTGTAAAGTTAGCGTCATCTTTTGAGTAGTGAATTCGCTTAAATCCACGATTTCTGGTGTCAAGTTCATGAAGATCTGAGTTTTCATGTTCTCAAGCTTGGTCGAAAGTTCGTCAAGATATTTTACTTCGCTGAGTCTTTGTCCGGGAAGCAGCTCCAATGAAGAAACACCATTGTTTACGAATAGTTTTCCTTCTGTCATTGAGATGGTTGTACCGGATCCAGGCTTCTCTTCCATTCTGAATACTGTGCCGTCAACCTTAATTTTTGCCTGGGGTGTCTGGATTGAAGCGATCTGTTGTCCTGGCAAGAAATTCGCTCGAAGACTACCTGTATGAAGCTGGATTTCTATCTCGAAAGCACGATTTACTATGTTTGCTTCTAGCGCCTTTTGAATACTGAGCTTGGTGTCTTCAAAAAGGCGTATTTTTGACCCGTTTCGAAAAAGAATCGTGACTCTCCCATCTTTGCCTGTCTCCAGAATATCTTCTTCTCCTAAAAAACTTCCGGATCGCGCAACCAACTTCCTGCCTGTTTGCTGTGGGGTCATTTGGACCAAACCATTCAATTCATGAATGGATGCCACCGGCACACCCACTTGGGCTTTTAGAGGGCTATGCAAAAGAAAAATCAGGAGTCCGATCAGCAGGGGAAAGCGAGAATTAATGAAACTGAGGTTGTTCATAGATCAATGAATTGAATGGGGTTTTATCTTGCTACTGAAGATGCAAGGTAAACACCTTTCGATCAGAGAAGATCCCGTAGACGATACCAAGTTGTCCCCAGAAGCAGTGCGGGCATTCTAAACAAAGGTCCACCAGGAAATGGCAGATGTGGTACTCGTGACATTACATCAAATCTCTCTGCAGTTCCGCTGATGACTTCGGCCATTAATTTTCCAGCTAATCCAGTTAAAGCTACTCCATGGCCCGAAAATCCTTGGGCTAAAAACACATTTGGAGCCAACCTGCCAAAATTTGGCATTCGATTCATCGTGATTCCCACTAGTCCTCCCCATCCATATTCCAATTCAACATCTTCTAAGGAAGGAAAGACTTTCAACATTCTTTTTTTAAGATAGTTCCGGACATTCACAGGGGGGATTGTCGAATAGCTAACTCCTCCACCAAATAATAATCGTTGATCTGCAGACAGCCGGAAGTAGTCGAGAACAAAATTAATATCAGCAACCGCACTATTCTCTGGTAGCAGTTGCCCAGCTCTGGTTGAGCCGAGTGGTTCAGTCGCTATCATATAGGTACCCACTGGCATCAACCGCTGACTTAGTTTCTTACCCAAGGATCCAAGGTAGGCATTCCCAGCCAGAACCAAGTAATTGGCCTTTAGAGCTGCGTTTGGTAACGACAGCGAAACTTCATCTTTTCCTGACCAATTTTGTACAGGTGATTCCTCGAAAAGATCGACCCCCATTTCCTGGGCAGCTTTTGCCAAACCAAGAGTGTATTTAAGTGGATGAAGGTGGCCACTTTTTTGGTCTTTCACACCTGCTAGATATCGTGGTGATGCGACTTGTTCCAGGAGAGAGTTGCCTTCCAACCATTCCAAGTCGTAGTTGTAATGGCACGCCAGATCCTCTCTGAAGTCGCTCAGTTCATTGACTTGCCGCGCTTTGACAGCCGTGTGAACATGTCCCCACTGCCAATCGCAATCAATTTTGTGCTTTTTCACCAGTTGATGGGTCACCTGGATCGCTTCAAGGGACAATTCCCAGAGTTTTTTTGCTTCAGACTCCCCAACCAATTTCCGAACTGTGGGCATCTCTGAACCGAAGCCAAAGATGAATTGACCACCATTTCTACCGGATGCCCCGTGACCGATCTTCTGTGCTTCTAGAACGCAAACTTGATAACCTTTTTCAGCAAGATGGATCGCAGAGGAAAGTCCCGTCACACCTCCTCCGACAACACAGACATCGTATCTGTGCTCGCCTTGCAATTTAGTGGTTGAAATTTCAGAACAAGCGCTGGCTTGGTAGTAATTTTCTTCCGTCATAAATTTCTGAGGAGAATCATGTCAAGGGTGGCAGTTTCTCATACAGCAAACTCAAAAGTTTTTGAAAATCTTTTGGTTCTGCCACCGAAAATTCCATTACTTTTTTTGAGATCGGATGCTCAAAGCCCAACTCTGCGGCATGAAGTGCTTGCCGAGGAAAGGACTTCAAGGCCAGAATAACGTCATCAGGCATATGCTTTGTCTTTCCTAATTGCCCGTAAACGGGATCACCAACCAGAGGATGTCCTTGCGAGCTAAAATGCACCCTTATCTGATGGGTTCGACCGGTCTCCAATTCACAACAGATGTGGGTCAGACCATCCCATTTGGCTAACTGCGTCCAATAAGTTGTAGCAGCACGGCCATTTTCAACGATCGCCATCATTTTTCGATCTCTGGGATGTCTTCCGATTGGGGCTTCAATCGTCCCTTGAAGAGTAACAAGATTGCCCCAGACCAGTGCGCTGTAAAGACGGTGGATTGAATGTTTTCTGAATTGACGAGACAGCCTCTGGTGGGCTTGATCATGTTTGGCAACTACAAGAATACCTGAGGTGTCCTTGTCCAACCTGTGAACAATGCCAGGCCGCTGGACTCCCCCGATTCCGGATAGGTCTGGACAGTGGTGCAAAAGCCTTTGAACCAATGTACCCGTATAATTGCCTGGAGCTGGATGGACAACCAGACCCGCTGGTTTGTTTAAAACGATCAGGTGTTCATCCTCGAAAAGAATCTCCAGAGGGCCATCTTCGGGCTCCAGGTCAGATGAAATTGGAGGGGGTAGACAAATCTGTACTTTTTGGCCTTCACGTAGTTTGCGTGAACCTGAAGATATCGGCTGGTTATCCAGATGAACTCGATTTTGACTCAATAACCTCTGAGCTTCAGCCCTTGAGGTCAGTTCTGGCCACTCTGCGAGCCAACGATCTAGTCGAGTTCCTTGAAATTCTTCAGGAACTTCCTTCTCTAAAAAGTTTGCCAAATCTTCTGCCTCTAGGTCATCTGCAGCAACCAAATCACGATTCCCCAGCCGATGCCCAGAATTAGAGCTATGATCGAACTTCTCCACCTTCGTGGAATTTTCTTTGTCCATGAAAACATCACAAAATTATTCACCAAGAGGCCACAAAAGTTGGCTTTCTGTTACTACCCCATCAAGTCGGATGTCGTGCAATTCTTCAGGAATATCTTCCAAAAGTTGCCAATCGAATCCCACTCCGAGCGTTGTCGTCCCATTTAATTTACTCAGGAAACGGTCATAATATCCTCTACCTTGACCTAGCCTAGCCCCCTTGCGACTAAAGGCTAATCCAGGCACTAGTACCAGATCGATTTCTGAAAAGTCAGCTTTAGAGGCAGCAGTATCTTGAATCTCCGGGATACCCCAAGAACTCATTTTCAATAATTTGATATCCTCCAACCAATGATGTGTGAGATGGGAAGGTCCAGCAACTTTCGGGACTTGCACTCGCCGTTGTGTACGCAGAGCTTCTTGGACCAATGGAAAGGTATTTGGTTCGGTATTCTGAGGCAAAAAGGTGTGAATCACCCTGCTTTCTTGCCACAACTCAGAATTCAACAAATGCCTAAAAATTTCTTTTGATGCAGCATCAATGGTTTTTGGATCCATCGCTTTGCGGCGTTGGCGCATCCGTTTTCTTAACTCATCTTTCTCGATCAACTCTCAAATCATCCAAAGCAGATTGTAGAATGAGTCGGGTGCTTGGCACAATCCCTTGGGTTGCAAATTTTCCTCTGCGGATCTCTGACGAACTAACCGCAGGGAGGTCGAAATCCAGACAGGTTGCGATTCTTTGTCCATCATGCCAAAACTCCTTTTCATCCATTGAATTTTGCCCCACTGGAAATAAGCGCATCAGGGGTTTCCAAAAAGCCGAAACATCCTGAACCCTTTCCTCCTTACGTTTGACAATGATTAGCTGAATTTTTTTCACAAATTCATCAACTCGATACCACCGGTCAAACTCAGCAAAAGTATCACTGCCAATAACCCAAAACCAGTTTTCTGGTCTGTATTGCTCACACAATTGCTGCCAAGTCTCATATGAATAACTTAGTCCTGAGCGATTAACTTCATTATCCAGTAAGTGTAATCGGGGATTTTTTGGCAAGGCAACCTCCAATAGTCGCCATCTTATTTCTGCGGGGATCAGATCTTCTCTTGATTTGAACGGAGACTGAGCGGCAGGAATCACTAAAATTTCTGGTTCACCCCCAAGTCTAAGCAAATTTTTGATCAGTTCGAGGTGTCCTTGATGTACTGGATTGAAACTCCCACCAAAAACGAGAATACTTCGTGGTGGCAGTTTTATGTAACAATCTGAATTATTATCGGAGCTTTCCATGAAGCAGACACTCAAACTGGGTAGTTGGTTCAGCCTTTGGTTCTTTTTTTCAGGTCAACAAAAATTTGAGGTCTCAGATCTAGCCCCAAAAACACAGCAGGTTGAGGTACCGCTTGAGTGGATTATTGGCGTGGGAGTATTCATTGTCCTGCTGATCATCATTCTGATCATTCAAATTCAGTTGAAGCGCAAATCCGAAGTGAAAATGCGCCAAAAATATAACTTTGATCATGCTGAACGGCAGCTAAATTCCATGATTGGGTCTGGCAAGAATGCTTTTGAACTTCGTAAGTTGATAGAGACTGTGCTGGGAACTCAAGATCCTATCGAAATTATGAATTTTAGTAGATCCTTAGCTGCCTTTGATAAGCGCTCTGAGGAGTATCTTGAACTGGAGAGCAACTCTGCTGAGGCCCAAAAAGCGCTGACTCAAACGAGGAAGTTATTGAATCTGAGTCTGAACAACTCTAACATCCCGTTCACAAGTTCAAAATTGCTTCCGATCGGTCAGGCCCTCGAATGTCAGGTCCAACTCGGTGAACGGAAGCTCAAATTCGACTCTATCGTGCTGGCCCAAAGTGAATCAAAGCTACTGATCAAGACTCCTCAAGTGGGGGAGCGCCCAGTCGAGATCAAGGACGTGGCTGAAATTAGTTGCCAGATTGAACGTCACAAAGACGGAATTTATGAGTTTAGACTTCCGTTCCTCGCTCAAAAGCAAGGCAAACAAAATGTGCTGGTAATGCGCCACTCCTCTGACATCAAGCTTATCAGCAAGGCAAACATTGACAAGGATACCCTGGAAGAAGAATGGTACATGGAGTAACAAAACTATTGAGCTTAAATTTGCACCCGAAGTGCATTCATTTTAACCGTTTCTAACTGATTTGAAGAGCAAATCTTATCAACTAAATTGAAAAGAAAATATGAAAACACCCTCTGAAATCTTAGTCCAGCTTCAACGCAGATTCCTTTTGCTGATCTCACCATTGTTATGGTTTTGGCTTTGTGGTCAGAAATCAGCTGCTGGAAACTTTGAATTATCTGATTTGTCAGCCACGTATGACGCACCTGCAGTTATCCCAACAAGTTTCTATGTTGGGGTGGCTTTTGCGATCACAGCTGCTGTGGGTGGTTTCTTTGGTCTTCGCTTCTATCGTGAAAAGATGGAAGAACTTGAACAGATTCGGATCAAGCGCGAACAGACCGACATGACTCTTCATACTCTTTACGAAAGTCTGAAGATGTCAGAAGATGAAGTAGAGTTGGTCCATCGGCTTGGGAATAAACGTGAGGCAGAAGAGATCCTCTCGATGATGCGCAGCAACAAACTTTTTGAGGAAGCTGTGGATGAATTGATCGAGGAGGGAAGCCTAGATGCAGAATTAATGGCTGCAATTCACGCTATGCGGACTAAGTTGCAATTCAATCTCACCAACAAAGATTGTGAGGTCATCAATACGAAGATGCTACTTCCCAACATGCGGGTGGAATGCTCCGTCACAGCTAAGGGCAGACAATTGGCTTTCATTTCCTTAATCAAGGAAGTCAGTGAACGTGGCGTTCGCATTGACCCTCCTATGATCAAGCGGCGGCCCGCTAATTTGTTGCAGTTTAAAGTTATCAAATGTCGTGTTCGACGCCAAGGGGACGCCGATTACGAATTCGCATTGAGAGTTGAAGAACAAAAAACAGAGACTCCAGGAATTGTCTGGTTGGGTCATAGTAGCGACATTCGGAAGATGGCGATCCGTGAATCTGAGCGACTCGAACTCAATCAGGACGCTCTTTTCAGAAGGGTGGAGGCTAGCGAATACGAACCAGAGATGCGCTCTGTACATGGATCTGCCGATGCTTATAAGATCAAAGGCAAGATTATTGACATGAGCGCAGGAGGTATGAAACTGGCGATTACACAGAAACTTGAAGATCCTTTGAAAAATGGAGAAATTCTTCTGTTCCACCTCTCAGGCGCAAGCTTACGGGAAAATATGGCGGCAACTGTTCTGGCTACAATTCCTAGTGGTAAACAATTAAACGTCCACCTGCAATTTCGTGATAGCAACGCCCTGACACGGATCAAACTTTTGCAATTCCTACATCGCTACAAGAAACAACAGGCAGCTGCCTAAAAAAGGATGGCGGAAGAACAATACCGAGACCTCTTACGAAGGGTTCAACAAAAAGCTGAAAGTTACAGGGAACAGCAACAGCAAGCAGCTGAGTTTCAAAATGAATTGGAGGCTGTTAAGGAGGTGTATGGTCTGACAGATCAAGAATTGTCAGACATCCTAAAGGAAGTTGAGTCTGAGGTCGAAGCAGAAAATAAATCAACACCCAAGCAACCAGCTCTTCCCGACCGAAATCCACTTGCTCTCAATGTTGCCACGCTTTGCCTATTGCTGGTGGGAATGATGCTGCTTTTCGTACAGCCTTTGATTGGTATTGTTTTTCTTGGAGGCGTCTTGGCGCTCCGTTGGGTTAATTAAGATAGATTGTATTCAGTATTACTTGCACTTGCCTAAGTTTGATTTGGAAAATCAACCCCTCGAATAGGAATTTCGAACACACCCCTATTTTGATTGTAATCAGACTCCAAATAAGGCTGTTTAGCGTCAATTCCTTGAATTGATCAATGTTCTAATCATCTCGGCGGTCTTTTCTGGCTGTTCCAGAGGAAACATGTGTCCTCCATTAAGAGCCGTTTGCTGGAAACCTGGTAGAGCCCTACGAAGTTCATTGCGGTCGGATTGTTGGAGTACGCCTTTATCACTCGCGAATACCAAATGACCTTTTAGCCCTTTCCAAGACTTTGAAAAGTGTAATGGAATAGTTTGGAAAATATGGTATTCCAACTCTTTTGGAATACGCAGCTTTACGCAGTCTACTTGCGCAATGAAGCCCTTTGAAACATAGTCAGTCAATACCTCATCTGAGAACTTTCGAAAAAAACTGCGTTTTCGCAACTGATCAAAAGCTTCTTGGTGAGAAGAAAAAGTTTCGCGACGTCTAAGAACTGTGCGAGCTGGAGTAACCCGATCCATTTTTCCGAATTTCTTCAATAACCACAAAGAAGCCCGCTTGCCCCATGAAAAGAGGGGTGGATCCAGTAAAATTATGTCTGTAAACGCTTCAGGTCTTTGTGCAGCAGCGTAAAGCAAAACTACGGCTCCCAATGAATGTCCCACGCCTACACTTGGTTGATGAGAATTCATTTGTGAAAGGACTTGGTCAGCAATTGATTCCCAATCTTGGGGCAAGCCTCCCTCGAACTGCCCTAAAGATTCAACAAAATGGACGTCAAAATCCTCAAAATTTTGAAATAATTGCCGATAAGAACCAGCAGGGAATCCATTGGCATGTAAGAACTCGAGCTTTCGACTGGACTGATCTGTCATCGGTAATCAACTGGTAAACGATCTATGAGAATTGGAATCCTTCAGTGCGATCACGTAAAGTCCGAACTGCAGCCCAAGTTCGGTAATTATCCAGAAATGTTTGCAACAATGATTCATGCTCAAAATCCAAAGCATGAACTCCTGAACTTTGCAGCATGCGATGCTGAATTACCTGATCAGACTGATCTTTGTGAAGCCTATATATTGACTGGAAGTGCATCAAGCGTCTATGAGGATCTACAATGGATTAGGGATCTTGAAGTCTTCGTGCGTAGTTTGCATCAACAAAAGATTCCAACCGTGGGCATTTGTTTCGGCCATCAGTTGCTTGCGCAAGCACTGGGCGGTGAAACTCTGAAAAGCTCTAAAGGTTGGGGCGTTGGGGTAGCTCGCCATTTTGTCGTAGTAAACAAAGATTGGATGATTCCGAAAGTTGAAGAGGTGAAGGTCTTGGTGAGTCACCAGGATCAGGTCACCAAATTACCTCCACAAGCCCAAAGAATACTCCAAAGCGAATTTTGTCCCAACGCTATGTTTCAGCTTGGCGAGCACATCATTGGGTGTCAGGGTCACCCTGAGTTTTTACCTGAATATTCGCATGCCTTGATGGAAATGCGCAAAGGGAAGATGCCCGAGACTGTACGCCAAGCGGGTTTAGATTCACTCACAAAAAGTACGGAACTGGGACCGATACCTATCTGGATTGAAAATTTTCTCAAATCACACCGAAAACCATAACTTTATCCAGTAGACAAATGAACTCCTCAACTTCCAGCCCAATCCCTAGTCGTATTACGACTTTACTGGTCTACGGGCGGGCTCCCTTAGCACTTGCAGGCTTGATTTGTGCGATTCTTACCATGATTTTGCGCAATCCATCTCTTTATTTTTTGGGGATGGCTTGCTTAGTTATCGCTATGGTCTTCGATCTGGTCGATGGCTGGTTTGCAGCTCGATTTCAGCCCCATCATAAGCTTGCAGAGTTAGCAGAGCGATTGATGGACAAGTTAGTCTATTCGCTTATCTTTCCTCTCGTCGCATTTGGAATGATGTGGCGTTTTCATCATCTGCCCGAAGCCAGTCCAAATCAACACCTGGAACTGTTCCACGCCATGTTTGTGCTGTTACTCGCCATCATTGTCCTAATGCGCGATCATTTTGCGCATTTTATGTTGGGATTCGCACAGACCCACGGGGAAGCACCCGGAATGCGTGAACTGAGTCGACTGCGTACTATGGTAGCAACACCTGTAGGAGCTTTTTTGTATGGGTACGCTTTCTACATTCCCGAAGCGGCCGAGGTGTTACCCAATTGGTTGAATCAAATTGGCGGACTTTCGCTACAGACAATGATGGTTTTGGAAGTGTTCTTTTTGATCATCAACTTTGGATCGATTGCAAGCTACTGCCGAAAATATGGAACCTTTTGCTTGGATGACCTTTGCCTAGGCGATGTGAAGCTACGTCGGCAAATTCTGGCTACGCTCCCAAACTCTCTGACCGTGATGAATGCCCTGATGGGACTCCTCGCTATTTGGTTCGCCCAACAACAGGAAATGCATCAGGCTTATATCATTCTGGTGGGAGCAGCTTTCTTTGATAAGTTGGACGGAGCCTTAGCACGAAAACTCGGACTGATTCAACCTCCAGATCCACAAAAGAAAAGGAATATTACCACGGGTGGCATTCTGGATGACATCTCTGATGGTGTTAGTTTTTGCTTAGCCCCTGCAATCATATTCTATATTTTAATGGATCGGATTGATCATCCTAGCATGCAGATGATTCCTTATGGCCTAATTGCAGTTATTTATGCTGTTGCTGGAATTGCCAGATTGATTGCCTTCACTTTGGACACCACCCCAACTCCTGGCTTTTTTAAAGGCATCCCCACTCCAGGGGCAGCCCTGCTTGTCACGGCTCCGTTCATTATGCTTGAACAAGCCAGATTAAGTGAATCATCCAGTTTAATGATCTGGGTATATCTCTGCTCAGGAATGATGGTTCTTTGCTCACTTCTGATGAATTTTTACAAGATCCGATACATCCACGCGGGTCGCTATTTCAATCAAAATCCTTGGATGGGGAGAGCAACCACACTGATTCTAGTTGTGTTTGCGTTCACTGATTTCTTCGGTTACGTTGCCTTCATCTACATGCTTGGTTACGCCATTTCTCCACTTCTCCTAGGGAAAAATTCTCGAGAGGTCGGTAATCAGGAATCACATAATCCCGCCCACAATTAACGGTCTTCAGTTTTGAACAGCGAAAATCCTGACCGCCTTGTTGCTCCAGAAATTCAGGATGGTGAGTCACAGGACTTATCACTACGGCCAACCCGCCTCAGTGAATATATTGGTCAATCGACAGT
>WTIF01000247.1:1477-6899 GCA_011522845.1 Deltaproteobacteria bacterium | reverse complement strand
CAATGGGCACAATGCATCGTCGCTATGGTGGATGCAATCAGCAGGTTCGTGCAAAGTCATTCAAGGCTCAGGGTCCGGAATACCGTAATCTCGAGTACTTCATGGCTTACATGAACAACGGCATGGAAACCAACGGCCCTGGTGCCCGTAAGTAATCAAGGAGAGAGAAAGATGAAGCGCAGTTTACTAGTTTCAGGCCTTTGCAGCCTCCTTGTGGCACCAGGTGCTTTGATGGCTGCTGAATTTGGTAAGTGTGATCAAGACACCTATCCTTTGCACAAGGCTGTGGCGGTCGCTGCACATGAAGCAGCAGATACTGTGGGTGGGCAGTGGTGGAAAGCAAGCATGCCAAAGCCACTAGACGAGGCGGAAAAGGCTGTTCAAGCAGGTGATTTTGAGCGTGCCTGCGAGATCATTGTACAAGTTGAGCACGAAGGCCGAGCAGGATATGTTCAAGCCATCAACCAACGGGGAGCCGGCCCCCGCTTCTGAAGTCAACAAACCTTCCTAGACGTGTCAGGGATACCAAACTTCGGCATCCCTGATCGATCCATTTCAAAGAATTTGTTTTTGAGGCCAGATGTCCTTTTCCCGCAGAGAATTCCTGCAGGTGATGGGAGCCGCTGCAGTAGCAGGTCTAATCCCTAGATCTTTACGAGCTAGCCAGCATTCTTCCAGCAACCCCTACGATTTTGCCAAGTTCGGTAATGTTTCGCTGTTGCACTACACAGATTGCCACGCTCAGTTGAACCCGATTTATTTCCGGGAACCTCACATCAATCTTGGTATCGCTGACATGTATGGCAATCCGCCTCATTTAGTTGGGGAGCACCTGCTGAAACACTTTGGAATACCTGCTAACTCGCCTGAAGCTTATGCTTTCAGCTATCTGAATTTTGCAGAAGCAGCCCAGAAATACGGGCGGGTTGGTGGCTTTGCCCATTTGAAAACCCTGGTGGATCAACTTAGAGCCGAGCGTCCCGGTGCGTTGCTGCTCGATGGTGGAGATACTTGGCAAGGCTCTGCGACCTCCCTTTGGACAAATGCACAAGATATGGTGGACGCCCAAATCAAGCTAGGAGTCGATATCATGACTGCCCATTGGGAATTCACCTACGGTGCAGAGCGAGTTCAGGAGATTATAGAAAATGATTTGGCGAATGCGGGTCTGGATTTTGTGGCCCAAAACGTTCGTGATACGGACTTTGAAGATCCGGTCTTTCCTGCTTACGTGATCCGTGAAATCAACGGACACAATGTAGCCATTATCGGACAAGCCTTTCCTTACACTCCAATAGCCAATCCTCGCTACATGGTTCCGGAGTGGAGCTTTGGGATCCGGGACATGGAGATGCAAGAGAGGGTTGAGGAAGCTCGTGATGAGGGTGCCGAGGTAGTGATCGTGCTTTCCCACAACGGGATGGATGTCGACCTGAAGATGGCTAGCCGAGTTTCAGGGATTGACGCAATTATGGGTGGACACACCCACGATGGTGTTCCTCAGCCGATCAGAGTCAAGGATCCCGATGGCAACCATACGTTGGTGATCAACTCTGGTTCCAACAGTAAGTTCCTGTCATTGCTTGACTTGGATGTGCAGGATGGGAAGGTTAAGGATTTCCGTTACAAATTGCTCCCTGTCTTCTCTGAACTCCTACCAGCTGATCCAGAGATGACCGCTTACATCCAATCGGTTCGGGAACCCTACGAACAGCAATTGAATGAGCAACTGGCTGTCACAGAAGATACCCTTTATCGCCGGGGTAATTTTAACGGCACGTTTGACCAGGTAATTTGTGATGCTTTGATGCAGGAGTTGAATGCTCCGATTGCCTTCTCACCGGGTTTCCGCTGGGGAGTTTCTGTCCTACCCGGACAACCCATCACTTTTGATGAGGTGATGACCCAGACGGCTATGACCTATGGGACCGTTACTCGTAATGAACTCAGTGGTGAGCAGATCAAGACGATCCTTGAAGATGTCGCCGACAATCTTTTCAATACGGATCCTTATTACCAACAAGGTGGTGACATGGTTCGCGTTGGGGGCCTGAAATACTCGTTGGATCCTACTGAAAAAATTGGAAATCGCATCTCTGATCTGGAGTTGGATGGTCAGCCCCTGGATGCCAACAAGAACTATCCTGTTGGAGGCTGGGCCAGTGTCGCGGCTCCTCTTGAAGGCAAGCAGATCTGGGAAGTCGTCTCAGATTACTTGCGTGATAAGAAAGTTATCCGGGATGTGGAACCCAATCTCCCTAAATTGAAGGGTGTTGAAAACAACCCTGGAATTGTTCTTTAAAATTTAACATCGCAAATTCACTCAAATCATTGTCATGAGCAAATCTTCTCAAGGAGAAATAATGGCAAAAACTAATACAACGGAAATCTCTACGGAACCAACTGGTGATTTGGATCGTCGTAGCTTTTTGCGAAAGTCACTCGCGGCTGGTGGTGCTGTCGCTGCAGCCAGCGCTGGTGCAACTCAAGCGCTAGCAGAGGTGAACCCCGCCAATCTACCTCCCAATAAACCGATTTGGTCGCAGATGCTTGGGCCAGGCGTGACTCAAAGCCCATACGGAAGCCCCTCACCTCATGAGGCACATGTAGTGCGACGCAATGTAGGCTGGCTGACTTCTTCGACACAGTCTTCGATCAACTTCACACCCTTGCAGGACTTGCACGGGATTATCACTCCCAACGGATTGCACTTTGAGCGGCATCATGGAGGGGTACCCAGCATCAATCCGAACGAGCATCGGCTGATCATTCATGGGATGGTCAAGTACCCCTTGATGTTCACGATGGAGGAGTTGATGCGCTTCCCAAGTGAATCACACATTCATTTCATCGAATGTCCTGCAAATGGAGGCATGGAATGGAAGGGCGCACAAATGGAGTCCGTTCAGTTCACCCATGGCATGGTCAGTTGCTGTGAATGGACCGGAGTCAAAGTCTCCACTCTGTTAGATGAGGTTGGTGTGGATCCAAAAGGTACTTGGGTGCTTGCAGAAGGCGCTGATGGAGGAGCAATGGATCGTTCCATTCCGATGGAAAAAATGATGGACGATGCGATGATCTGTTGGGCTCAAAACGGTGAACGACTTCGTCCTGAGCAGGGCTATCCCATTCGTCTATTGGTTCCAGGTTTTGAGGGCAACATGAACATCAAGTGGATTCGACGTCTTAAGATTGGGACAGCTCCATGGATGACTCGTGAGGAGACTTCGAAATATACAGACCTGATGGAGGACGGTACTGCCCGCCAGTTCACTTTTGTGCAAGAAACCAACTCCTGCATCACTTATCCGTCAGCACGCCAACAGATGAGCCATAAGGGCTTCCACGAAATCACTGGTTTGGCATGGTCGGGCCGTGGCAAGATCAAGCAGGTGGATGTCTCTGTGGATGGGGGTCGCAACTGGAAGACTGCCAAGCTACAAGAGCCCGTGATGAGCAAGTGCCTGACACGCTTCCGAATTCCCTGGCAGTGGAACGGGGAGAAAGCTCAGTTGCAAAGCCGAGCGATTGATGAAACTGGATACGTCCAGCCGACGCTTGCACAGCTACGAAAGGTTCGTGGGGTAAACTCGATTTATCATAAGAACAGTATTTACACTTGGGAAATCGACACAAATGGGGGGATTAAGAATGTTCAACTCGGCTAAGTTTATTGGGGGATTTCTAGGCAGCTTGTTACTGGTCTCTCCTCTACTTGCAGAGCCGCTGCAGCACAAGCTTGGGCGCATTGCCACAGACAAGGAAATCGCTGGTTGGGATATCAGTATTGGACCAGATGGCAGCAACTTACCTGAGGCTAGGGGAACTGTCCTCCAAGGAGAGAAACTCTACCAAACCAAGTGCGCTTATTGCCATGGAGAATTTGGAGAGGCCGTTGGACGATGGCCCGTTCTAATGGGTGGTGAGGAATCTCTGGCTACCATGGAACCTGTAAAAACGGTTGGCAGTTACTGGCCCTACGCAACTTCTGTCTTCAGCTACATCCGTCGGGCAATGCCTTTCTACAATCCACAATCGCTCTCTGATGAGGAAACCTACGCTATCACAGCCTATGTCTTTTACCTCAACGACTTGGTGGATGAGGAATTTGAGTTAAACAATGAATCGATCATGGAGATCGAAATGCCCAATAGTGCGGGCTTCTATGGTCCTGATCCGCGTCCTGACGTTCAAAACGTGGCCTGCATGAAGAACTGTGTCACTGGCCAAGGTCTATAATCTTCTTACAAAAGGTCAGTTCTCTGCTGGCCTTTTCCCTCCTTTTGCTCTATCCCTTCCCTTCCATCAACGATTTTTTTGTTCATTCGGAGATTTAGGAGTTCTATGCTAATCCGAATGCTGATCCTGAGCTTACTGGGGGTTAGTGGTTTTCTCTCGGCAACGTCTGTTATAGCTGTAACAGCCCAAGAACAATCAGAACGACTACAATTGATCTACGCCCACCTACTTGACTTCCGCTCTCAGCGGCCACCCATGGCTGTTGTGGGTGAAGGACAGGAATGGGAAGTGGAATTGCTGCATCGACCTGAAGTCAACAACCGTATCGGGAACAAGCAGGAGCCTGTCGAAGGTCCACCCATTCTGCCAAGATTTCGCTATCGACAATTTTTTGATCAAAGCTATCAGATCGGAGTTGGGCTACAAGTTCCTGTCGAGGTGATGGAATATCGGTATGCCTTTTTAGCTGGAGAGCTCGGGTACCAGTGGATGTTTACCGAAGATTGGGCTCTAGCAGCAAGAACCTATCTTGCGCGTTCAGTGATTCATGGTCCCATCACAATGACTGACGCGGAAGATGTTTTTGAAGTTCAACAGCAAGGGATCGATGCGACTCTAGGATATCAGTGGGAAGAGTGGTTACTTTCCGCTGGAGTCGGTCATTCCAGCGTTCAAAACAAGCTTTCGATTGAGGAAGATGGGGTGATGCTTGAGGACCCTTCTGCGGGCTATACTTATTACTATGGCGGGATCGGCTATCTGGTTCATCCAGATCTTCGTCTGAACTTCACCCAGCATTCCACAGATCAGATCTTACGTCACTGGTCTTTCGCCGTGACCTTATTGCGCTAAGGACTCTATGTTCAAGATTCTTGGATTCCTGCTGATTTGTTGCTCATTTCTACTGTTGGCTTGCTCTGAGGCAGATACCCTCGGTGATGAACCACCAACAGAAATCGTCATCGAAGGAACCCCTACTTGGAGAAATGGAATTGGCGAGTTAGTTGAACTGAAGTGCGCCAGTTGTCATCAAGTTCCGGCATCCAGTTATACTCCACATGGAACACCCACATCGATGGATCTCAGATACTTTGAGAGCGTTGGGATAATTCGAGGAGGAGACTCATTGGAAGTTTGGATCAATGCTGGAATCTTGGAGCAGAAATTAGGAGGGATCCGAAAA
>WTIF01000247.1:0-1467 GCA_011522845.1 Deltaproteobacteria bacterium | reverse complement strand
CCAGTTGTCATCAAGTTCCGGCATCCAGTTATACTCCTCATGGTACACCAGAAAATTTAGATTTGAGGTATTATCAACCTAGCGAAGGACAAGGGGGGTATTCTTTACGGTTTTGGATTGGCGATAATACAACAGAAGGAATTTTAGAAAAGCCTTTGGGTGTGATTCGAAAAATGCCACTGGAATACGCAACCCCACTCACTGATCGAGAAATCACCTACCTCAAGGATTGGGCCAGCAGCGGTTCACCCGAATAAAGTCTGCAGCAACTGGCACCTGCTCACAGTGCCAGTTCATCCGATGGATCAACCAAAAAAGTTGAAGCTGTCAGTATTGATTCCCCAACCTACTGACTGAGCATATGACTCAATGCCCAGCAAGCCCTGTAGAGCTTTGTGTGTATGCTTTGGGTATATGATAGTGCCGTTTGAATTATCAGCTTGTAGCGAGCGTGGATTTACACGCATAGCATTATGTCCTGCGTCTGTCATACCGACAGTTCTGTTTGCCCAACTAGCATTCTTTCGCATAACAATCATAGAACCAACGGGCCAATGATCCTTACCATTATCATCATTGTAGTGTGGAGTCCTACCAAAATCTGATGAAACAACTACTGTCAGCCTATTAGCAATTCCTAGCTCTTCAGCCTTTGTCCAAAGGTAATCAATGTCATTGTTCAAATCTGACAGAGCTTGGTGATGGCGCCCGTCGTGATTACCGTGAGTGTCAAAGTCATGATCGGCTTCTGTATCAGCAGCAGAAGCAACACCAGTTTGGAATGCTGTGAGAGCAACATCTACTCTAGAACGAAGTGAGTTATCCCATGATGGATTCTCAATCTTATTACCAGCAGTTTTCAGTAATGCCTGCCCTTCAACGGCTTTATTGAATGCTTCAAGGTTAGTTCTGTCACGCCCCATCAAATCATTTCGTGCCATCATACGATCCAATCGCTTTTGACGAAGTGCTTGGATTCTAGTCATTGAACTGAATGATCTAATAGGATTATTATCCCATGGAACTGAATTAGGATTGGCGAGTGATTTC
This sequence comes from Deltaproteobacteria bacterium, assembly GCA_011522845.1. Classification (GTDB taxonomy): domain Bacteria; phylum SAR324; class SAR324; order SAR324; family NAC60-12; genus JCVI-SCAAA005. The sequence continues at coordinate 417 of WTIF01000247.1, read as the reverse complement.
AACTGATCTGTATTATTAAGACGACTTAAAGGAACTAATCCTGCTGTAGCATTGAAACCACCAGCACCTACATATGTCATAGGCAAGTTTGGTGCTTTGGCAGCAGCAAACAAAGCAGTTAGTGACGGAGCACCTAGTGTGTTTCTGCCAGTCCAACTATGAACAATACCAGTATCATGTGAGCCAGTCTGAGCGTCAATGCCGTTGATGACTAACATACGATTAGCATACTTCTGAAAGAACCACTCATTGTTACCAATTGGAGCATATGAAATACCACCAACTCGCTGGATCTTATCGTTGTTTGCCCAATAGTTGATTTTCTTTTCACCACGTACATTCTCTTTAGGATCACAATATGATGTGACATCCCAACCACCGCGAGCATGAATAGTTAGCAGTAGCTCACCGTTGTAT
>WTIF01000051.1 GCA_011522845.1 Deltaproteobacteria bacterium | reverse complement strand
AGAATCACGTTTCTGGGAATACAGAGTGATTTGGAGATGGGAAGGGGCACCTGAAAGGGACGACGATTGAAATTCTTCTCAAAGTGGTATTTGAAGATTACATTTTCCAAGGGATCTCCAGCGAGTGGAACTCTGGACTGGAAGATAATTTTTTCAACAACCTCTTTGTTGAGTTCAGCTTGCAGCTTCTCGCTATAGTGTTTGGTAACGGAGGCTGATAGTTCTCCAACTTTCCGACGATCATCCTGAATTTGAGCAATTTGACGTTTTTCAATGACATTCAGTTCAGCATCAGTTTGTGCTTTCTCCATCACCGACATGTCGACGATCAACATCCGATCCATCAATTTGTCCAGAGGCTTGGTCAGTATCTTCTCGACACGCTCCTTCTCCTCATTATTCTTAGTTACCTGAGAGATGTATTGGCTCATTCGGTTGATGGTATTTTGATTGCCAATCTGAATCAGTCTGCGCTCCGTGTTCTTCATGCTATTGAGGAAAAGTTTCTTCAGAACAGTTTCCTTCTCTTGGGCTACATCATCTCGACCTTGGGAGAATTTCATCAAATCAATTCGAGGCCCCTCTTCAGCGTAGAACTTCGTGTAAAAGCGATGAACTGCCTTGAAGCGCCAGGATGAATTCTTATCAAGATAAATAGGTTCCCCAGTAGTTGTGTCCAAGTCAATAACGTCTGAAGCACGAATATGCTGGGCAAAGCAGAAAAGCATCTCTTTTTGAACTTCGGGGTCTTCGAAACGCATCAGCATCTCGGTAAACTTGATCCACCAAGGATCCCGGACAAGTTGAGGGAACTCCTCTTCCATACTCTTGATGATATCGACATAAGGGCCGGTCATCTCTCTCTTGATGAAGGCTCTATCGTTCGGAAAGATCAAGAGTTTGGTCAGACTGGTCAGCTCCGGAGTATCCTCATCACAGGTGAGCATTTCAATCCACCAAGTGTTCAAGAGAGCCTTTGGGAGATTCCGATGGCTGATTTTCTCACTTTCCCTAAGGAAAATTGGGATTACGTAGGTTAAAAACACTTCTCGAGAGGGTGCATAGCCTCCCCAATTTGGCAGATTCCTCAGTTTGAATGTTTCCTGATTTTCAGCAGCAGCCCTCGGATCTGGCTCTTCGTCTCCTTCCTGCTCACGATATTGAGTCACTTCCCAATCAGGGAAAACTCCAATATTCGAAAGAATTTTGACTTCTTCAGGTAATGAAAAAGGCATCGGAGATAAGCCACACAGCAACGTTGCCGGATTCAGCAGCAAGTCATTGAGCATGTTTGAATAGGCCATACTGCCTTCTGGCGATACCAAGAACGGCGTATGTTGGCCTGCCCGCTGTTTGCGAAGAATATTCACAAAGTAGTGTGCTTCCTGAGCGGGATATTTTGCTAGTTCGTATTCTTCAGCAAAGTAGATCTTGCGGGAGGTGCCTGGTTCATACTGTGCTTCATTGCGAATTGCTTCCTGTTCCACCCGTACGTTGACCAAATCTACCATCCTATTTAAAAACCCTTTTCGAGCCTGATCTTGAAGCGGAATGGATTGAATCACCTCCAACATCTGCTGATCCAGTCCTACCTGCTGTCCAACATCTGTATGCCACTCATCAGCTTCCCTAGCAACTTCCCAGCGATAGCTCTCAGAGACATGTTCCAAGAATTGTTGAACTACCTTTCCGCGGGAAGGATTCTTCTTCAGATGCTCCATCAGCACCTGACGCTGTTGAGCAGGGGGAAATTTGGCAGGCTCCACGCCAGCTGCTTTGGCTGGCTCTTCCAATAACTTCATCACAACTCGTTGGCCCAATACACGGTCGCGATAGAAGATGATCAACCTCCCTAAAGCAGCATTAGCATCCATGGAGGTAACAGAATTCGGAAAGCAACTCCCCTGAAGTTTTCGAGCTGGAATATTTTTGAGGAACGGAAAGAAGAGAATCAATGCGTTCCGGAACATGTCCCCTTCCGGCAGCTTGCGCAAAACAAGCGGTATTTGGGACCAAAAGAACTGCATCTGCTTGCCTGGCTCCATCTTGCTGATCAAAGCCCGACAGGTTTTACGCATCAGTAGTGTGTAGGTACTTGGGAAGATGATATCGATGATTTTTTGTTGTTCTGAACTGAGAGCTTCACCGTGCTCTTCGATCATCTGATCTTTGACTTTTTGCTTTAACTGTTCTCGCTTTTCCTCGGGAAATTGAAGGAGGTAGCGATCATAAGCAGCACTGATGATCTTGAAGGCCAAGGCGATGAAGAAATCAGCATCGGTCCAATTGTGTTCGTAGCGGGGTTCAGTCCCGAAAATCACCTGTGCGTCCACATCAGAATCCGGCTTGTGGCCGATACCACCAAGGCTACCAATCGTACTGAGGGTTTGCACAATCGGCTTCTCACTTTTCCCAAAATCGTTGACCAATTCCCCAAACTGCTCTTGCAAATGAGCCATCCAATTGCCTTCTCCTTCACGCTTGGAAAACTCAGGTAACCACCGATCGACTCCATCAATCCCATGCATCGCATTCTCGCAAAACACATGATAGCGATCGCGATGCATCATTGGCTTCCCAGTCTCTGGATCAACTCCCTTCTTATAGGTAATGTCGAGATTAGGTTGCTCTGACGGGTTGACATCAAAAATAAAAATACTTTCGTACACCACCTGACGCATACCCTCATCGGCCACTTCGATCAGACTCTGCATCCGGGCTCGGTTGAGCTTACCCATTTGGTCAAACTCATTCTGGGATTGCTCCTTCCACTCCTCTATTTTCTCGTCAGAGAACGTCTCACGGATGCTTTCCAGCAGACTGCTTCCCTGAAGGGCCTTGACAATAGTCTTCATGCGTTTTTCAAGATCCGCTATCTTCGGGTTGCAGGGGACTTCCTGATAGAGTTCCATCAGAAGTTTGACTTGTCCTGCTGCAACCGGAGAAAGTGAATCTTCTGCCTGCTTAGCGTCGCCCTTTTTCTGCGAAGCGCCTGGGGAATCATCTTTTTTGCCCAGGATAATATCCCTGAACTTCAGCATGCTTTTCATAGTGGCCTTAAGCTTTAACGCGCTCTACGTATTCGCCTGTTCGAGTATCAATTTTCAACAATTCTCCCTCAGAGACAAACATTGGTGCATTAACGGTATAACCTGTGGAAACCACAACAGGCTTGGATGCACCTGTAACCGTATTGCCTTTTTCTCCGGGAGGAGCTTCAACAACTTCTAGAACTACAAAATTAGGAAGAGTGATGCCGATCGGTCGTTCACGAAAGAAAGCCACGTTCACTTCCATGTTGTCAATCAAGTAGTTTGTGGCATCCCCAACGAGATCAGCATCCAGAGCGACTTGCTCGTAACTGCTGTTGTCCATAAAATGGAAGCCCCCATCCCCCTCATCTCGATAGAGGAACTGCATGGTCCGATCCTGAGTGTCGGCAGGCTTTAGTTTCTCACCCGTCTTAAAGGTTCGATCCAATACCGAACCATTGATTAGATTGCGAATTCGAGTCCTCGTAAATGCATTTCCTTTACCCGGCTTCACAAACTGAAATTCGATGATGGCGTAGGGTTCGCTATCCAGTTCTATTCGCAATCCTTTGCGGATATCAGCAGTTTCGTACACGGTCTCCTTTGCTTGAGATCATATTGAATTTTGATTCCAATATCTTGGTGTTGAGGTTTGGAATCCAAAGGCAAATACCTTGTTTCCTACCACAAAGCTCTCTATTCTGCCCCAAAATTTTCTAAATTGAATCATTTTTGAAAACTTTTTTGTTCACTTCCTTCTGGTTTCTGAATTCCCATGAAAGCACTTTCGCTCAATCCTGCAAGCCCGTGGCAACAGCAATTTTGTTTTAAGGGCGTAAAGTGCCTCATCGTCTGCCGCGGCCCCATTCGCCTTGAAGTCATGCAAGTCTTGGAGGAACTGGGGGCACGATACGGCATTCTCCTTTCTGAAAAAGACAGTATCACGTATCCCCAGACTCTTGCTCCTGAACTGCGTTTCCTCGCCAATCGTCATGAACAGGTCCACCATATCCCTGATTATGTTGGCTCTTCACGAGAAGAACGACAGCAATGCATTGATAAAATTCTTCGTCTCTGCAAACAGCACAACTACACCCACCTCTTTGCAGGATATGGGTTTATGGCTGAGGACGGTGACTTCGTAAGGCAAATCGAAGAAGCAGATATTTGCTTTGTTGGCCCCAGTGCAAAGGTGATTCAGCAGGCAGGTTCCAAAGATGAAGCCAAACAATTGGCTCGTAAGCTAAACGTATCGGTAACTCCGGGTGAAGATCGAATCACTGCTCGTACTCTTCTGAAAAAAGCTGCAGGCAAGGACCCTTCTCAATTTCTTAAAAGCCTAATTGATCAACATCAACTTCCCGTACCAACAGATTGGCATCTCAATTCAGAAATCATGGAACAAGCTGAACAAGTTCTTCAGGCTTCCTACAAGCGCCGAATTGATCTGTTCAGCATAGAAGAACTGCAGGCAGAAACTCTCATCTGTTGTAAGGAAATCTGGGCAAAAAACCCAGGCAGACGACTACGCTTTAAGCATATTGGTGGGGGTGGTGGAAAGGGTCAACGGGTTATTCAAAGTGAAGCAGAGATTGAAGCCGCCGTAAGAGCTGTTTTGATTGAAGCCCGAGTGACTGGTCCGGGTGACAACAAGACCTTCCTGATCGAGATGAACATTGAAGATACTCGCCACAACGAAGTCCAGTTACTGGGTAATGGCCAGTGGTGCATAGAGTTGGGCGGTCGTGACTGTTCTCTACAGATGCACGAACAAAAATTAGTTGAACTTTCACTCACCGAAGAGTTGCTTGAGCAAACGATTGCTGAATATCTTGAAGCTGGCAAAAATCGTCAAGCAGAAGTACTTCAGCAAGACCTAGTTGTACTCCGTGAGATGTGTAAGCAAGCTCAGGACTTCGGAACAGCTTTGGGGCTGGATAACGTATCTACCTTTGAGTGCATTGTTGAGGGAGACCAACACTACTTCATGGAGGTAAACACCCGAATTCAGGTCGAACATCGGGTCACAGAGATGGCTTATAGGCTCGAATTTACGAACCCGGATAAACCTGGCGACATCTTCCTTGTAGATTCACTGGTTGCTGCAATGTTCCTGGTTGCCTGCTACGGGCAAGTGCTCCCCAAACCACAACGTCAACTACGGAATTTTTCTGGGATGGAGGTGCGAATCAACGCTACCAACCAGGGATTGCAGCCTCATGCTGGGGGAATTTTACGCTCTTGGTCGATACCAATTGAAGGGGAACTACGAGACGACCAAGGGATTGGATTACGGAATCCCGATACGGGTTTATTCCAACCCTACCATCTTGCTGGTGCCTACGATTCAAATGTGGCTCTGTCCGTCACATGGGGTAGAACGCGTCTAGAAAATCTTGAACAAATGGCTCGTGTTCTCAGAGAGATGGAAGTACGGGGAACAGATCTACAACTCAATCTGTCGTTTCATTATGGGCTTCTGTATTGGATGCTGGGTGTGGATTCAATGGTAAAACCAAATACGCGTTTTGTGGAGTCCTACCTTGCGCTCTGTGGCAAGCTGAGCCTGGGTGCGAAAGATATCGACTTAGAGTTCGCTTGGCAGCACTTGAGTAGATCGATCAAGGAGCTAGGCCCAGAGGCTCTGAGAGCTTTTGAAAGAAAAAAAACGCTGCTGCTAAGACCATTGAGGCGCTTGATGAGTATGCCACATCTTCTCGCCGGATGGCTTGCTAAACGTCAAAAACCTCGATGGGAAATTCAGGATCAGCAGATTCAGTGGTGTCAGAACCCGATTCATGTGCTACGTGAGCTTTATCGTTACCTGCATTGGGAGAAAAGAAGTGGGCTACCTCCTAGTGAAATTATCTGGGAGGATGATCATCTGTTACTCGAAGAAGGACTCCAGTTTTATGCAGATTTGGGAAATCGCTTGGGTTACCCCGAATGGGACGCTTTGCAGAATATCCTCGAAAACAAGGCTCCTGTCGGATTTGATGAAGATCTCTGGTCAGAAGTACAAGCGGCTCATGCTGGTTTTCAAGTCGGCTTGGTTCCTTTGCTGAGTATTCCCATCTCATTGGGTATCAGCAGCGGATATTTTGATTGGGGCTGCAACGACGAACTGGTTCCAGTCATTCCAAAGGAGTTTCAGAATACTGAAAAGATCAAGCAATACTCTCAAGCACTCGCACCTCCGCCGCCTTCTCATAGCGATGAGGTGCGAAGTTGGACAGGCGGGACCTTCTATGCTTGCGAAACACCGAGCAGTCCACCCTACGTAGAGGCTGGGCAACATGTGGAGCAAAACGACGTGCTTGGACTGTTAGAGGTGATGAAGATGTTCAATCCAATTAGGGCAGAATTTCCAGGAACAGTACGGCAGGTATGTGTAGATTCTTTCGGAGGCACTCTAGTATCAAGGGGACAACTGCTCTTCCTCATCGAGCCTGATCACCCAATTGTAGAAGAGGACCCAACGATGTTGGCAAAATATCGTCAGGAGGTCACACTCAGTCTTCTCGCTCTTTGAAGATGAACAAGCGACCAGGCTTTACCTTGCTGGAAGTAGCACTTTCACTTCCTTTGTTGCTGCTGGTGCTTTGGAACACAAACCGGATTGCTGAAGCCATCGCAAGCGGGATTGAGCAACAAAGAGAGGCCGAACACATCGCAAGCCAATTTGACAACTGGATGGTTTCAATGTTGCTTTCAGAACCCGACGATGAATTGCGGCAAATCGGTTCTCATCAACTCGAATTGACTGGCCCTGTATTTTCTGATTGGCGAGTGCAATGGCAGGTTGATTCAGGTTTGCCCACAATGGCATTGGGAAGCCTCCAGAAAGGTGGGATAGAACAATTGAACTGGGTCACTGCACTGCCTTAGCAAGGTCAAATGCAATGTTTTTTCTATCTTTCCAGTCCGGCTTGACCCGCTCCTCGAAGGTCTGATATCTATTGAAGAAGCAACGCAGGTTGCTGCAGCGAAGCTGTATTTTTCAACTCTCAAACGGTTGATACTCATGCGAATCGCCATTTTGGCTGCAATCGGTATTGGTGCATTTTTGTTGGTATTCTTACCAGGATACTTCTTTCTTCTTCCCTCAGGCTCAGAAGTACCTGAAATGGTTGCTCCTGCAGACGAGGAAAGCGAAAGCTGAGAGGAGACTGCCTATCGATGTACGGATGAGTTGAACCTGTTTGGGAACTCCGTGTTGGACGCACGGATTGTATCAACGCCAGATCCTGAGGAGGTAGTATGTCTATCCATGTTAGTTTCAAAAACATGAAACATTCTGATGCAGTCAAAGAGCATGTTCACGAACTCTTTGATGACCTGTTGAAGATTACCGACAATAAGTACCCCTTTCATGTACATCTGACTCGTCAGAAAGACGAGAGCTATCACGTAGGTATCAACTGCAGCTACCAACAAAAGATGCTCGCCAGCAATTCCGATGATAAAAATCTTTACAAGGCTCTGGCGCGTGGAGTGGACTCCATGCGTACTCAAATCATCCGTAAATCAGAAAAACTGAAGGCTTCATAGTGCTTACTAGCACCCAGTGATGCTGGGTGCTTTCTCCATTTCACCCAATCTTGCGTCAGCCATGCGCTCTTCATTGCTCCTCACATCGCTTTTTTTTCTCGGAGTAGCAGAAAGTTTTGCGGGCTGTGAGGGCACCATGATGGGTGCCACAAGTGAAGATCCCTTGCTCTCCTCTGTGGACCTAACCTTCTCTCCAATTTACTCCTCTGCGACCACTTCTGGAACATCAAATTGCCCGAATTGGGACATTGCACTGCAGGAACGCTTCGCCCGTTGGCAGTTTTTAGTCGCCAACCAATCGATACTCGAAGAAGAAATTGCAACAGGCCATGGGCCGCATTCTGAGGCGCTGGGAGCTTTGTATTATTGTTCTGAGATTGGTCAACAGCAGTTTGGCAATTTCCTGCGGTTGCATCAGGAGAGGATTGATTTTCATTTACACAATACTGGTCAAGTAGAAGCGTTGGTGCCTGTACTGAGCCAATGGATTCAATCACATCCGAGTTTGCGCCATGAATGCAAGGTGGGCTAGTTTTTTTGTGGCCGCTTGGCTTCTAAGTGGCGGCACTGCCTGGTCTTGTCACGAGGGTGGACCCATGGGATTTGCTGATGGAAAGCTTGACGCGTTCTCCGTCGACATTTCCTCTTCATCTACCTTTGCTTTTGCCAGCTCTTCGGGAACTATGGGATGCGAAGATTGGACATTGGGCCAACGTTATGAAGAAGAGCAGTTTCTACAGGCTAATTGGGATCAATTGACCGAGGAAGCCGCAAACCGCAGTCAAGATCTGCACTGGATATCCCTTGCACAACTCGCAGGATGTGACCCTACAGAATCTAAACAATGGTCGATTCTAGCAAACCAACACTTTGCTACGCTGTTTGACAGTCTAGACTCCTCTGAAAAAGCACGTAGGGATTTTCGTTCCCAATTCAATCAACACCTGAGCGATGCTCAGTTGTCATGTCGTCTCGCCTCTTAATCTTCCTGCTTCTCCTTCTGTCTTTCCCTGCTATTGGTTACTCATCCAAGGGGCAACTGCGTATTCTGATTACGGGAGATACAAAAGGTATTCTTGCCTCAGAGTATGCTAGTCGTAATCAAGGTTGGCTTTACCTTGCAGATGCTCTATCTCCCGAGCCCGGAGAAGTCCCAACTTTACGGCTTGATGCAGGAGACTTGTTAGGAGGATCAGATTTTAGTCACTTTTTAACGCGGGAGCACTCTCCTCCCAGATTTCCACAACTGGAAATCTTGAACGCATTACATTGGGACACCGTAGTCTTAGGAAATGCTGATTTAGCGCTGGGCGCTGACATGTTAAGGGTGGCTCAGAAAACTGCCAATTTCCCAATGCTTGGCGGAAACGTAGAGTCAACAAGAAACACCTGGCCCAAATTTCCAAGTTTCGAAATCATTGAAAAAGGCAGCTTTAGCATTGGGGTCTTTGGTTTGACAACACCTGCGGCTCCAATGTGGCATGAAAAATTAGCAAATGATTTGGCGTTTCTAGACATCCTGCAAAGAGCCAAAGAAATCACACAAATTTTGCGAGAAGAACAGCAGGTTGATTTCATTATTGCGTTGTTGCACAGCGGCTCAAATAAAAAGTTCGGTGAGCAAGAAAACCTATATGCTGGCCTCCCTAACGCCAACGCTGCGGGCTGGGTGGCTGACCATGTATCTGGAATTGATCTAGTTGTATCGGGGCATGCTCACCAAACATTCCCAAGACGGCCGACCTCTCATCTCAATCGGTATCGAACCCCCTTGGTGGCTCCAGGTGCTTTTGGAAATGGCTGGATTGAGGTGCATTGGGCGCTGGAATTAAGACAGCAGCGTTGGCGTATTACGCAAAGCCACTATCAATACGTGGAGGCGCCTCAAGAAATTGCCGAAGACTGGCTCCCTTGGCTTCCTTGGCAAAAGCAGGCAGACCAATTTATGACAACTGCATTGCCCATTCGTTGGCTGAAGGAACCATCCAAAACAGCCTGGTCAAATTGCACCAACAAGCTGACCAAGGTAGCACTTCCAGAACCAAGAAGAGCCCTGCTGCCAAGTTGGCAATATGAACCAAAGCTCTTCCCAAATACTGGAGAAGTTTTGAAACGTAGCCACTTACATCGATGGTGGCCCTATCGAAATCACCTTCAGTTAGCCTCCTTACATCAACCTCAACTAAACATTTTGATAAATCAAAAAAAATGGACACTGATCGGCAATCGATTAATGGAACCCTCAAACCAAGATGTTTGGATGCTGAATTACCATCTTCAAGGTAACGACGGTGTCTATCGTGCCTTGATTGATCAGGATCAGATAGGGCAATTAGACTCTATCTCTTGGCCAGAAAGATTATTCCAGTTCTTGGAGACTACCAAGACACTCCCTGCTGATTGTGATTTTTTGAAAATCATTCCATGAAAAAAGTTCTCCCAGAATTTGTGCAATCCTGGCTGAATCAATCCCCACCAAGGATTTTATTTCCCCATCAGGTTAATGGTTTTTCACTATTTTGGGTCATTCTGAAGCAGGTGCAAACCTATCAGGCTTTGATCGCAGCTCCTACACGACAACATGTTGCAGAAGCTCTTCTTGAAGACCCAGAGAACGGCGTACCAGTGAACTGGCCGTGGACCAAAGGCCCAAAAGATTATCGAGACAACCTAAGTATTATTCGGCTGTTGCAGGGAGATTATGTTCCGGATTGCAAAGAAATTCTGGTTCTTGGTGGACAGCACGTCACAACAGGAAAATTACTGTATTCACAAAAGCACGCAGAAATCCAATCCAGCAGGTTGGGCTTTCATGGTGATTGGGGCTGGTGTTGGCCAAGCTGGCTTTGTATTCCTGATGCGTCAGAATTTATTTTGGAGATACCTGTGTTCAACTTCCAAGCAGATGAATTATACCTCCTTCGATGCCTCTACCGGAACGAGATAGCGAACCTCAAATATCTTGGCTGGAAGTTTCACGCACGCTGCTCCAGCAATAGCGGAGACATCCAAGCTCAGTGGAATTGTGAACCAGAATTACGCCAGAAATTAGAGGTTGAGGAGTGGTTGATCAGCGAGGTTGGAAGCCAGGAGGCAGAGTGGAGGAAATCTAATCACGCGCAGAGGGAGGAAGGCAGACGCCGTAGTTGGCTACGGCGTCTAAGCTCATTCAAAACTCTGAATGTGCAATTCTCAGATGATCTGGGTTGATAGAACTGTCGTCATCCGACATGAACGGATCATCAAATTCGTTGTTCAACAATGCCGTTGATCGAGGATCCTGAAGGTGCGTAATGGATCCTCCCTTTGCCAAGAAATTTGCTAAGGCAGCGTCGATTTCTTCTTGTGTGATTGCGTTTTTCGATCGAGAAATGCTCATGTTCCTTTCCATTCTTTAATAGCATTAAGTTTGGGTAAATCAGGCAAGATGATTTGCCTATTTGGAGCGCCTTGAACTCCGGCTTGAGCCAGTTCTTTGTGCACTTTTTGGTTTATTCACGACTTTGGTCGCCAGCGACTGCTCTTCCGAAGTCGATTGAGCCAGTACGAAATCACTGGCTTGTTCAGTTGATTTCTTACTTTGTGGCTTGGATTCATCATTTGTTAAGATAGGATCCGCCGACTTCTGTGAATCCACAACTTCTGGGATAGCCGTTTCCGTTAGCGGAGCTTTGTCCTCTGTCAAAACTTCTTCTTCCTTACCTTCCTCCACAGTTATTACAACCGAAGGACGTGCCCAGACTTTTAGCGTGTTTTTCTGAATGCTATCAAGATGTTCATTCATGAAGTGCTGGGCCAACTGCTGTACTGTGCTTTCTGCCTTTTGGCTTTGCTCCGCCACTCTTTTTGTCATCACCACAGAATGATCAATTTGCTTAAGAACATTCTCACAACAGTTGCTGAAGTTTTGCTGCAGCGTATCCCATTGTTTTGTGGTCTTAGGTAATTTCAACTGAAACGCTTGATTGATAGAATTTCTGACCACAAGTTGATTTGTCAGAATTTGCCGCCCAATGGTTTCAGTAGCGTTTTGGAGGGAAATTTGCGTCTGGCTGAGACTCTCATATCGAGAAATTCTTGATCTTTCAAGATTTCCAAAGGCCATCTGGAGGGTCTGTCTCTGCATGGAGAAGAAGGTTTCGACTCCTTCGGCAACCTTGTCAGCATAGTTGAACGGAGTGAGCATCATATTTCACCGAAAGTTCGGTTAGGGAATAACATTACTTAGAGCATTGGATGGCTAAGTATTTTATTGATAATCCCCACAATGAAGGCTCAACCCTTCGTTGTCAAGAAATTTTGTGCATTGCACAAAATTTTTAGCAGCAATTTGCTATTTAAGTTGTAGTACTTGCATGAGTTGACTTACTGATTCAATTCCTCCCGCCATGTTTTTGCAGGATGGAAAGAAATCACTCGGCGAGCATCAATGCGGTGTTCTACTTTGCTCTTAGGATCCCTGCCAGGTCGGGCAACCTTGTCCTTCAATTCAAAGAGTCCAAAGTTAGTGACCATCAGGTTGTCCCCAGACTCAAGAGTCTGGCGCATGATTTCCAGCAATTCATTAATTAAGTCCTCAGCTTCACCCTGAGAAATGCCCGTTTCTAAACGGACTCGACGTACAACATCAGCTTTGACCATCTAATTACCTACGGCATAAGGATACCGCCCCATTAGCGTTGGAGCAGGGGTGGTGGAGGGAAGTCACCTTCGTACATTACTTCCCCAGCAGCATTGAAGTATGAACCACGTGCAAAAACACCCGCTCGAAACTCTCCCTGGTAGAGCAGACGCCCTTCGTGGTCAAACAACTTTCCAGCGCCTTCGAGGCGCCCCTCAATGAAGTCCCCGTCATAGCGGACCTTGCCGTTCTTCCAAAACAGCCTTCCTTTTCCGTGAGCACGATTGCCTTCGATGGGCCCCAAATAATAGAGGAACCCATCTCGATAATAGCGCTCCTGTGCCGGTTTCAGGGATTCTCGAACAAAGATCTCCACCGGCTCAATGGCTGGTAAGCGAGGAAAGTCGGCCCAAGAGTTCAACGGTATTGCACTCGCTAGCAGGCCTAAACTCACGCTTAGCCAACCCATGACAGGTTTTGGTTTGACCATAAGCCGTCAAAAGCTAGTAGAAAGCCGAAGAAAGTGCAACGCTTGTGTTTGAAGAAAATTCAATTCCACTCTGTCCAGAGCACACATGTCCAAACAATGACGAGGTTGACCAGGCTGAGAAAGACAGCAGCACTGCCCATGTCTTTCGCCTTTTTGGAGAGAAGATGGTGATCTTTCGAAATACGATCAACAACCGCCTCAACAGCAGAATTGAGAATTTCAACGATCATCACCAGCAGCACACTCGCAATCAGTAACGCCGTGCTGAGCGCACTGATCGGCAGTACAATAGAGAGTGGAATCAGAAATGTGGCTAACCAGACTTCCTGTCGGAATGCTTCTTCACCAGTATAACAGGCGCGTAGCCCCTCCAAGGAAAAATGGAGAGCGTTCTTAATTCTTTTCCAGCCAGTCTGATGTTGAGATACCGAGGGGGATTCCCCTTCCATTGAATCAATCATGAACGAGGGGATGAGGGAAATAGAAGATGGATTAGTTGCTACAGAGAAGTTCAGACCTTAATACTGACATTGCCTTTGCTGTTACCGGCATCACCCAAGCCGGCTAAACCACCAAAGTCCTTGATCATCTCCAAGGCCCCAAACATCAAAGTTTCAGAACCAAAGTCTTGCATTTGCTCTGCAAAACTACGTTGGGCACTATCCTTAGACTCCATGTATTCAGCAAATTTTGGATTTTTCAGAAGCGCAAATGCTTCTAATTGTTGCTGTTCGTCCTGCATCCGATCTGCCAATTCTTCACCAAGCTCGCGGATGTTTTCTGTTTCAAGACGTTTGAATTCTGGTAATTCTTGGATTTCCCTGAGAGCCTGCTCATTCAGGGTGTTCAGGCGAAGCTGCAGGGTCTCCGCAAATTGCTCTGCGGCTTTATCCGTAAGCTGTTGTTTCTGAGCAACCTTCTCGTAACTAGACACTACCATCACATAGGAGCGTCGAAGAGTGATTGATTGTTTATGGTCTTCCGGCCCTCGAACGTTGTTGTAGCGTGTATCTGGTTGGTGAACAGGCTGAGCCGCTTGTGGAATCGGGAACGGCAACTTGCTTTCTTCTGTTTTCTCGGCTTTTTTCTGATTTGAAGCCTGGGCTGGGGCGGGCGTATTGCCTACTTTCATATCATTGCTCGTTCTAGTGGGAAGGGACCAAAAACATTCTGAAGTTCATACAAATTTTTGACCAATCAAGGCTCTAGTTCACTGTTGGCAAAACGCATTACACTACTCAGGGTTGTTGTTGGAAATAACCAGAAGTCTGGTTCTTGCCCGGATGGTCGCACTACGTTTGACTGATGATCCAAATGAAGCTGATGACTGAAAGAGAGCAAAATGCCTGAGGCAGGCAGCTGAAACATCGGCACTATATTCCCATCTGGATAGGGACCCGTGTTTGTTCCGAGTAGCGTAGCATTTGGCAATTGACGGCTTAGCCCCACCAAAAACTGACAACCTGGTCCACACTGGTCATTGGCAATCACGATCAACCGCTTGTTCCATTTTGGAGATTTCGGTTTGCCTTGAAACAGAAATTTCGTCTCCATCCATTTGGTATTGATCGATTCTTCTTCAAAACGCTGTAGCATCGATGCAAAAACACCTCGCTGCTGAGCCAAGGCATCTTGCAGCCACCCTGATTGTGAAAGCTGTCGTTCCTGCCACTCCATTTGGCGCAACAAGCCTGTGATCGTTGCGGGAGTTTGCTTTTCCCGGACGATGGAACTTTGCACATTATTTCGTAAAACATCACGAAGCCAGCGCTCAATAAAGGAAAAACTGCCCTGAGCATTATCCCGTACATCTAGGATTAGGGTTCGGGCTGAACCCATTCTCTCCGGTAGCAAATAAAAATCTCTTACCGCTGTCTCCTCCTTACGCCCATCACGAAGCCAACGAACGTAAAACACACGGCCTTCATCTGCTTGAAACAGGGTTTGTCTTGGAGAGACCAACTCTTTGACAATGCGTTGTAAGAGAAGTTCTCGAGTGACTTTTCGGTTCAATTCATCAACAAATTCACACCTAATTCGTTCAGGAAATTCAGATGCATAGATCCCCAGCATCACTCTTTCCTCGCGAATTCGCTCGGGTAGGATTGGAAATAAACGCACACTAGGATGATCGCATTCATTCAGCCAGAGATTTGCCAATCCAGGAAACTTTTGATCAGGCAGCACCCGAAAACGATCTCCTTGTTTAGCGAGACGCAAGTCTGTGAATCGGGGCTCCACCAGTGGAATTCGAGTCTGGTAGTGCCGCCGAGGTAGATGGAGATCTGCTCGGAAAACGGGATCCTCAGTGAACTGCAGAGCATCCAAGAGTTTTTCCTGAAAGTGTTGGGTCAGCATTGGGCGAGGATTTTCTAGCAACTGTGACCTTAGCTCTGAGAACACTTGATCCCAGTCATGGCCTACCTGCTGAAGACGCTCATAATGAACGTAGTTCTCTCGGATCAATTGCTTTGCTGCAACAAGATCATCGTGCACCTGGGCAGGTGTGAGGTAGGCAGGAGAACGGCTCCATTCAATGGACTGAGCCAATAGAGAATGATTGTATGTAAACAGCCATCCCAATAAGATTAGGCAAAGTCGCCAACTTGATTTGACCGTCATTCCCGGCATCTCCTCTACTTGGTAAAGGCTTGTTGTGTTTTCTTCTGATAACATTTTGTGTTTAAGAGAACTCATTCTTTTATTCTAGCTCATCCACTTTGTAGAGCAGGGGTTTTGTTAATGAGGCCAAAGAGAATTTTTGTACCCGATTCTCATCGAAATTTTCTTCAGACAAATATCTCAAAAAGCACTGCTCCAAATTTTCCCATTCCTTGTCAATGACAGCAAACCAAGCAGTGTCTCGATTCCTCCCCTTGACAATCAGGGCCTGTCTAAATGTTCCTTCGTAAGAAAAGCCCAATCTTTGCGCTGCCCTGCGAGAATTGATGTTGAGAGCATTGCATTTCCATTCATACCGGCGATAGCCATTTTCAAAAGCCCATTTCATCATCAGGAACATGGCCTCTGTTGCTTCGGTAGTTCTCTGTAGCAGGGGGGAGTAATTGAGATGTCCAACTTCGATCGTTCCATCTTGGGGATTAATTCGCAGGAAACTAGCAACTCCTACAGCTTTTCCCGTGGTCTTATTGATTATTGCAAAGAAAACCGGATCTGTCCCATCTTCCACGAAGCGAAGCCAATTCAAAAATTCTGATTGGGTTGAAAACGGTCCATAGGGTAAATAAGTCCAATTGTTCCCTTGTGGATCAAGCTGATAGGCTTCGTAAAGCTCCGCTCCAAACTTTTTAGCAGAGAGTGGCTGGATCATGACCAACTTCCCTTCCAACTCAATTCCAAGAGGATGTGGAGGGGTCACAAATCCGTCTACGATTTCACCTAACGGCAGGTTTGATGACACTTCTCTTCGCATAGTAAAACTGGCGATTGCAGCTGGAGGAAAGACGAAAGGAGCTTATGGTGGACTACCTGACTTGCGAAACAAAATTCTTTACGCTGCCCTCTGGAACACGGTGAATGGATCTGGTAGCCTTTTGGCAAAATTCTATGAAGTCGTGTGCATCGTTGATGAATGAACTTTGTACATCTATCAGTGCTGCTCGAAAGGCCGGGTGCTTGGGTCAGGAGACAGAAATTCAGGTAAGGGGTCGGCTGGTCGATTCACCTCGGGTAAGGGTTCTTGTTCACCTGAACAAGTCAGAATCACAGTTCGTGGACTATAAATTCCTAGAGTGGCGAATGTGAGTACACCTTGACCGAGAGAAGTAAAGAAGTGAGATTCGTAAAGTCTGCCTTGGGCGCAATAATGATCCGCCTCAATTTGCCAATCGCCAGCAAGTCCCCAGAACCAGAAGTTTCTTTCGAGTCGATGCTGCTTTGGAGAAGGGCTTTCTGAGGGATATTGCAGGCGCACATGACACCCCCCAAGCGCGATTAGTCCAACTAGAGTCAAGGCTGCCCATTTCATAGTACTGAGACTCACTTCAAAGATTCCAAAATTGTGATTCATGAAGAACATTACCCCGGTAGAGCAATCTTCCACCAAAGGGCTGCTCACCAAACACCATCGGGGTGAACAGCCGGTCTCCCTCCCACATTGGCAGGGATGTCAACTCTTTCTTAGAAATCCAGGCAAGGGTGCCTTCTGGACAATCTTCTCGCAAGGCACCCTGAAAACTGTTCGAATAAAAGACAAAAACGTGCCATTCATCCCCAAAGGGAGAATCTCCAAGATCCGGAAAACTCAGCAATCCTTGCAGGTGCAGATTGGTTAGTTCGAGCCCGGTTTCTTCAATCACTTCCCGCCGAGCGGCCTCATGCGGTGGCTCATTAGCTTCTATTTTTCCACCGGGAGCCAACCAAAAACCTTGATGTTCATCTCGTTTCTGGCGATGAATCATCAAAACCTGCTCATCTTTTTCAATATAAACCAATACTCCTAAACGCATCATCACACCAAATGGAAAAAAAACTCAGACTCAGTAACGAAGATATTCAAGCGTTGCTCAAGGGAGTCCCTGTTGGCAGCAACAAAGAAATGCAAGTTGCCGACGACATCGTCCCTTTCGACCTGGCTCGTAAAAACCGCATCATCCGGGGGCATCTCCCTGGCTTGGATAACGTTCATGATCGCTTTGCCCGTTCTTTACAGCAAACCCTCTCCAATCACCTGCGACGAAGCTTTCGGATCGTGCGACGCACCACGGAATTAGTGAACTACAAAGACTATATCGAAGGTATTAGCTACCCCACATCATTGAGCCTTTTTCACTTACCACCCTTACGTGGAACCGCTTTGCTAGGGATGGAGCAGCGCCTGATCCATTGTTTCATTGACCTGATGTTCGGGGGAGACGGACGCCTCCAGGTACGCGATGTAGAACGAGAATTTACCCGTATTGAATCTCAGGTTGTGGCCAAAATTGTCCATAGTGCCCTGATTGACCTGCGCAACGCCTGGCAAACTATCGTTCCCCTGAAGATGCGTTTTGACCGCACCGAAACCAATGCTCGCTTGGCCCAAGCTGCAAGTGATGAAGAGATCGTTGTTTACACTACTTTTGACGTGGAGTTGCATCGCTTACCAATGACGATGACCATTTGCCTGCCCTATAACATGCTTGACCCAATTCGGAATCGGTTGGATGGTGGTGCGGTCAATGCTGATACTGAACCAAGTCCGGTCAATCGTGCACGACTGGAGGCCCACTTGCGAGGATCTAAAGTGGAAGTTCGGGTGCCTCTGGGGAATGCTCAGGTTTCTCTACGACGCTTCTTGAAGCTACGTGTTGGTGATCATGTGCAACTGGAACAGTCCAAGGACGATGCTCTTGAGGGCTACGTGCAGAACGTCTTGAAGTTTCGAGGATTCCAGGGGGCGTATCGCGGACGCCGGGCGATCCGGATTCAAGAGTTCGTTGAGCCCAAACCTGGTTATCAGGATCTGTTTGATTTACCCTCAGAAGAAGGTCCTGTGAATTAGCTTGATCGAGGAAGGGAATTTCAATTTTTTGAAACAGATCAATCGTTCCGAGGCTTGCGTCGACTCTCTACTAGTTTTACTCCCTGCTCACGGCTTTGATCCACTCGATGGCGCAAATCCTTGCCCGTCCGAAAGACTGGAAGCTTCTTCGGGGGAACACGGACAGACTCTCCCGTCCGTGGGTTGCGGCCTAGGTAAGCTTCGTAGTGCTTGACCGTGAATGAACCAAATCCTCGAATTTCAACCTTATCACCCTCGGACAAAGCCTCTTTGATGCTGTCAAAAAAGATGCGCACGACCTTGTCAGCCGTCTTTATTGGACAATCGGTTTTCTCAGTGAGTGTGTTGATCATCTGTGACTTGTTCATGGGTAGCGTCCCTCGAGAGTTTGAAGAGGAAGTTCATATTTTTTGAATCTACAACCTAAGGGAATGATTTAAAATTGCAAGCATATGATTCAATAGAATATTTTCTTTGGATTCCAGCCAGTGAAAACAGTTTTCGCCACAATCTTGCATAAATGGCAGGTTATTTTTTTTGTAGACCCTCTTAGGGCTGATGCCCCACTGTTGATTCGATGAACGAACCACTCTGGGACTTTATGCCCCCACCAAGTAGTGATCTTCAGGATCGTGAGGTATCTCGACGTGGCAGTCGCCTCTCAAATAAGCGTATTGCCCTGATTCTCTCCGGAAGCATTGCCGCCTACCGCAGCCCAGATTTAGTCCGTGATCTACGTCGTGAAGGCGCAGAAGTTCAAGTCTTTGCAACAGCAGACGCCTTGCGCTATGTCGCTCAGGAAGCTCTTGAATGGACATCCCTCAACCCCGTGTTGACGGAATCGAGTCCAAACGCAGAGCATTTGAGTGACAACTCTCCCTTTTCCGCTTATCTCGTTGCTCCTGCCACCTACAACTTACTGAACAAGTTTGCCTGGGGCATTGCCGACGACCTGCCCACAGCGCTGCTTGCCTCTGCCCTGGGTCGCGCTGAGCATGCGATGACTCCAATCCTTGTTGTTCCCACCATGCATGGTTCTATGCATAACCAGATTCTGCAGGAATCCTTGCGGCGGTTGCATGATTACGGAGTGACAGTAGTCCCACCTCGTCAGGAAAATGGAAAGAACAATTTGCCAGACAACGAGTTTTTAGTGGGACATTTGATGCGCTCGCTTGGTGCAGGGACTCTCAAAGGCCACCAGTTGATGATCACTGGAGGGCCAACTCCGGTGTGGGTGGATCACGTCCGCCTGTTCACGAATCGTTTCACCGGTGCATTAGCCATCGAAATTGCCAAGCAGGCATGGGTTGAAGGAGCTGCAATTCAATTGATCCTCGGACAAGGAAGCCTTCCAACTCCAAGTTATTTGCCTCATCAGCGTGTGGCCGACTTCAGCAGCTACCGTGAAAAAGTACTCTCAGGGTTGGGTGATGGGGTGGTTGGTACCGCCATTTTCAGCGCAGCTGTTGCAGATTATCAGCCTGCTCAGATATATCCCGGCAAGTTGCCCAGCGGCCAGCAACTCACGCTCTCCTTTGAACAAACCCCCAAGGTAATTCGTGAAGTGCGATCAGCTCACCCCAAGCTCAAAATGGTGACCTTCAAATACGAAGAAAATCGCACCCATGAAGAATTGATGGCAATCGCTCGACAGCGCTCAAAGGAATATCAATTGGTTGTGGCCAATCGTGGGGAGGAGTTTGCCGAATATGGCGAGCAGGTCGCGTGGTTGGTGGAAGAAAATAAACCGGAAGAGCAGGTGATCAGTAAGCCAGCTATCGCCAAGGCAGTACTCGAACGTGTGGCGAGTTGGCTGTGAATGTCAATCACCTCTCCACCATGCGTTTTTCGCAGTGGCGCCCCATCGGGGTCTGCGACAATGCCCCTGATGGTGAGCGGAAAGCTAGGATGTTTGCCCGGGATGATCTGGAGAAAGTACTCGCTCCGGGGATAGGTCGCAACAATTGGGAAGACTCCCTGGAACTCCGCAAGATTATCGAACGCTACGCCAAGGATGTAGCCAAGCTTTCCCCCAAAGCGAAGGTGCTTAAACGCCCAAAGATTTCTGAAATCAGGTTGGTTGGAATGGAGCTGCGCTTTGCTCCAACACCAGGTCTCAACAAGGAGTCCATCGAAGGGCAGGTACAGCTTTTCGAGGTTTCCTTTGAGGAAGGAGGACCTCCTCCTCCAATGAAATGGCCTGTAGGGTGGATTGCAGTGATTGGAGCGTTGTTGCTAATTCTCTCTGGAATGCTGGTCGCGATTCCCCTGCTGCAAGAAGATGAGAGCAGATCAACCGCGGCGCAGGATGTCTTGTGTGGGACAGGTCGGGCTTCGATGACCTATCAGTCTCACCTGCAGCAAATGCTTCGGGAATTAGAACTTTATGCCCGCTCCACGCCCACCGGACGCAACATGAGCTACAGTCGCAGCGCCTGTGAAGATCCATCAGGCAATGTGCCCAAGGATGAAGCTTCCTTGCTCCGGTGTGTACTTCAGCTACAGCGTACCGATAGTGCTTTTCCCCAAACCCGTACCAGCGAACGTGCTCAATTCTGCGTCAGCCAGGTCTGTGCGAATCGACTGCCTGAACACCAGGCATTCTGCCGACAGTTCTAACGAAAATCCTGCTGATATCAACTGGGCGGGATTGCCAACTCTTCCCGTTTGCGTTGATAAAACCGCAACTGGAAGCGCAACTCTCCAATAAATCCTCGCAAGCCATCGGATAGTAGCCGATCGTAGTTGGCCTCTTCCTGAAGAAAATTAAGCAGTTCCTCAATCAGATTTTCTTGGTCCGTCGTCTCCACAATCAGTTGGCGGTCCAGAACGGATAATAAGTCCCGAAGCTCCCGATCCACTTTACGGAAGAGACTGAGGATGTACTCATGGAACTCCCGTTGACTGCGAACCTCAAAACGGAATTCCTCCGATCGAGTCACGTTCGGCCCCTGGAAAGTATCGCTGTCACTGACCTCAATCCAAGCTGTCACATTATCTCCGGCTCGTAAGGGTGTTGCCGAGAGTTCCCAGAGATAGCTTTCTTCGTAGCTCTTGAAGTCTCCTTCAAAAGACTGAATGATCTCACGCTCGATGGTTCCAGTGGCTTCGTTACGATATCTCAACAGAATCTGGCGTAGTCCGTAGTCGTCCTTGGCTTCCAACTCCACTTGCAGTTGGGACAAATCAAAAATGTATTTGTCAGGCGGCCAGAGGACCATCACCGTAGGACTCAGATCGGGAATCACCTCCACTGCAACACTCTGTTGACGCCACTCGAGAAAGAGAGTCCCGGTTGTCAATGGTGTCAAAGCCGAACGCCAGCGCTGTTGTTGAGGAACCCACTGCAAGGGCTGGGGTTCACCCTGAATTGGTCGATAAGCACTTTGGTCTCCATCCGGTAATCCTTGCTCCAGAAAGATTTCCAACCGGCTTCCCGCAGGAATTTGTAGTTCGTTGGGAAGTGCGGAAAAAACCTCGGAATCACGTTTTAGATACGCAGGATAGAGAATGCGGTAGGAGTGGGGAATTTGTAATGCTTCCGCTGCCGTTGGGCCTTGGTTGACCAAATACTGTGGCAGCCACCAACCACCAATCCAAACAACAACCTGCAGAGACACTGCAACCCCTGCAAGCGTACGCCAGGGTGGTAACAGTCGATGCGTCTCCTCCCCTTCTAAGCGCTCAAGCAATTGCTGCTCAAAGCGTTCAAGAAAAATATTGGTGGTGCGTGAAGCTGGTGGATTTTCTCTGAATTGTAAACTGCTGTGCAGCGCTTCTGCGAAGGCAGGATCTTGCCGATAGAGCTTTTGCAGACAATCACCTGGTCGATGTAGCAGCCAACTGCCAATCAGGCAAACGACAAGGATCGCAAAGGAGCCAAGAAGAAAATTCAGAAAGGGTAGTGGGGTACTTTGGAACAGCAGAAAGGCAAGCAACAGACACGCTGCCCCGGCACAACTGCGACCAGCAAACTGTAGCCGCAGATTCCGGCAATATTGATCGAACCAACGTTGGGAAGGGGGTGCTTCAGCAGCAGGCATGAACTAGTTGATTAGGTTGCCCCGCTCCAGTAACTCCGCCAAGTCATCCAGCATGTGTGCAAAGACATGGGTTGCGTAGTCGATCTTTGTTTCCTTGTCCAGGAAATTGGCTTCCAGTGAGTTGGCTAAGTCCAGAATTGCCTGAGAGACCTGCAACTCGAAGCGCTCACTGTTTTCAAAGCCGACCAACGTTTGGAACTGTTCCAAGCTCAGGGCTTCGGTGGTTTCGCTCATTAAAAACTCCATTTAAATCGGAACACGATCAACTGTGATTGACAAGCCGACAAGTCCGGTGCGATGCTGACCCCCAGCGAAAGGTGTTGAACTTGCTTCGGCTGAAAGCAATAAACTCAGTAAGATCATCGGCAGCGATTCCAAAGACTTTAGGAAAAAATGCAGAAACAAATAATATGCGTCAGCTTGATGCTTTGGCTGAGCACCTTACCCGGCCTAGCTCAGCAATTCCCGACAGATGGAATTTACCTTGAACATTATGACCGCAAGGAGTGCCTGGCGCGTGTTGAAGCCCAAATTGAAAAGATGAAAAAGGCGATGTTGACCATGCCCAGCGGTCAGCACGATCAATTTCTCAACAGTCACAGTCGGGACCGTTATCGTACCGGCCTACCCATCACTCCCAATCAGCGTCAGCGGGTTTACGCCCCCAAACGCTCGAATCAACCCAATTCTGCAGAAAACACCCTCCGAATGATGGCGCGTTTCGACGCGATGCGACGTAGTTGTCGCTAGCTGATCTTGCCTGGTGGGCCTATCCTCTTCTGCTGCTGGTGGGTTCCATCGCAGGCTTCACCAATGTCATGGCCGGTGGTGGATCAACGCTCAGTGTTCCTACTCTTCTCTTCTTAGGCCTTGATGCCGCAACCGCCAACGGTACCAATCGCGTTGCCCTACTGATTGAGTGTGTTGCTGGAGTACGCGGATTTCACGACCAACAGCAATCTGCGTTCGCAGACAGTCTGCGGTTAGTCTACTGACTCTGCCCGGAGCGTTGATCGGTGCCTGGTTTGCCGTCAGGATAGATGGCGAATGGTTTCGCATCATCCTCTCCCTGGTGATGGTGGGCGTTGTGCTTTCGCTGATCTTTCCGCTCAAACAACCAGATTCCAATGTACCTGTAACCACTCAGCGACGCTGGCTCGGCAACTTGGGCATGGTTGGGATCGGATTCTATGGTGGCTTCATCCAGATTGGGGTGGGATTTCTACTGATCGCCCTGCTCTTCCATGGATTTCGGGAGACCTTGGTGAGGGCAAACATGCACAAGGCCTTCATCGTGATGATCTACACGATCCCTGCCCTGCTGGTGTTTGTCTGGAACGAGAACGTTGATTGGGGACTCGGTCTTGCCCTAGGGGCTGGCAATGCGTTGGGTGCCTACGTTGGAGCCAACCTTTCGGTCAAGAAAGGTGAAGCGATTGTGCGCAAGGTACTGTTTGTTGCCATTATTGTAATTGTTCTCAAACTGCTGGATTTCTTCTGAAAACCAATTAAGTGAGCCGTCGGAGGCCCGTCTCGTCGACTTACACTGTCGCTCAACGGCGATTCAAGAGAGGCCCGCCTCATCGTCTTAAACTTGAGACACGGGGGAACTTGGAGAGCTTGGAGTTAGCCCCTCATCCGCCCGTTGGCCACTTTCTCCCCACGTACATAAGTATCTACACATCCTTGGAGCAGAGGTTTTGAGCGGTTTTTCGAAAACGC